>CAZZMK010000236.1:0-6605 GCA_964655185.1 uncultured Nitrospirales bacterium
GTCTATGCTAATCCATCCAATTTTTGCGGGGGTAAGAGATAGCGTTGCCTCGTGGATGGCTTGGCAAATTTTGTTTTCTAAATCTTCTACATATTTGATAGCAAGTTCAAATTTTCCTTTTCCACAGTCTGGTTCATCAATGAGTTCTATGACAGGTCCGTGATGGGTATGAGAGCCTACCAGCATTACCATATTGACATTGTCGTTGTTCTTTACGCGTTCGAGAATATTTTGGAAGGACCTCTGAGTTGGTGACCTGCCTAAATCTAATCCGCCCACTGCTATTCTGTCTACTCCATCGTCGAATACCACTACTTTGAAATAGAGAGGGATTTTAGTACCAGTAGATAATAGGTCGTGTCTTGCGCCATAGCCCCACATTGGAATACCTGGTGGGGGGGTAATATCCACCATTGCGAAACCGGCTTTAAATATTTTTTCTGAATTACTTTGTAGTGGAATTAAAAGAATGCATAAAAAGAAGCAGACTAATAATGTAGTTTTACTAAGTAGAGATTTGAGTGGATGCATATTAATATCTCCAATGCGTTTAAGTTTAACAAAGAAATAGACTTTAGAAATTTTATGGTAAGTTTCAAAGATTTGTTTATGGGAAGACTGATAATTATGGCGTTATTTTATTAAGGACTTCGTAAGGGATAAACCAGAATTTTATTCTCTCTCTTCTCCATGTATAACTTATGGCAACCCCTTTAGAGGTTTTTATAATCGCTGGATATGAATATTCGTGGGTTGGAAGGGGGTCTTTTTCAAGATGAGCAATATTAGTCCATTTTACTCCATTGTCATTAGAGACTGCTAAAGTGAGGGGATTTCGAGGGCCCCAGTTTAAGCCAACAGGATTGTATACTAACCATAATTTTTTGTCATCCGTTTTTATAAGGTCTATTCCACTATTGTTATTAGGTAGTTCAGTGAGATATACAGGGCACCAATTTTTGCCACCATCTTCAGAATCGGACCTTGCAATTTTACCGCAAGTGGTCCTCATAAGAGCGTGTAATTTTCCAGGTTCGGACTCCCACAAGGTAGGTTGTATAGTTCCTTTTCCTCTAATCTTTTTGCGGTCAATTTCCCATTCATTACTTTTAACCCAAGTTTTGCCAAAGTCTTTACTCAGGTCTGCAAAACATACCCACTTACCAATTTCAGTAGAGGCAGGAGCAACCCACGTTCCATCACTGATAATTATCGGTTTGTTTTTAACGGGTCCTCGTCCTCCAACATCGCCTGGGACAAGTTCGACAGGCTCTGACCAGGTATTACCATTGTCTAAAGTTTTCATCCAGTAAGTGCACCAGGAAGGTACATCTTTGCCTACTTTGAAGAAGAGATAAATAGTATTATTTTGGTCCCGAAATAGTACAGGATTCCAATGCGCTTCCTCTTTTACTTTGGCAATTTTGATAGGTGATGACCAGCCTTCTGAAGTTCTTTTGGATAACCATATTGCTACATCTGGATTTTTTTCTTTTGTTCCACCGAACCATGCACATAGAAATTCGCCGTTGGCGGTTTCTACCAATGTTGACGCATGGCATTCTCTGAATGGCTTTTCTCCATCATCAAACACATATTCGACAATACCATTAGCCTCTTTGACTTGACTTTCGAACTCTTCTGGGGAAAGTGGTAGAGATTCATATGTAGTTTTTAGATTTTGTAATATTATTAGTGAGATTAGCATTAAGTGCATTGTAGTTTTCCTTATGTTATGTAGGCTTTAATTTTTCCATATGAACCATACGAAAATCGAAGCGGGGATTGTTGCAAATAAAGTAAATGGGATAGATATTTTTAGCCAATCGATGAATGATACCTGATATCCTTTCTTTTTCAACAGCGCACATCCTACTATGTTTGCCGATGCTCCTATTGGGGTTAAATTCCCTCCAAGGCAAGAACCTATTAATAGACCGAAATAAAGCAATGTAGGTTGATAGCCCCCTTTTTCCGCAATTATCTTGGCTATGGGGAGCATAGCAGTAATGTAGGGCACATTATCAATAAATCCTGAAAGAATTATAGATAGCGAGATTATAGAAATGAACGTAATGAGTTGATTATCGCCAATAGATTTATAAACTAAGTTTGCTATATCCTCCGTAATTCTCTGATAGGTTAATGTTCCAACAAGGATAAAAACTCCCACCAAGAAAAAGGTTGTGTCCCAATCCAGTTTTTTAAGGGTATTTATTAGGGAAACCTCTTCTGAGAAAATTGCCCATATTGCTCCAATCAGTGCAAATACACAACATATAAACCCTGGGGAAGCAAACCACATTTCTTTTGTTTCTAAAAGAGATGTAAAAATTAATACAGATATAAGTCCTAAAAGTAAGAATGTCGGAACCCAAGTAATAATTTTTTCTATTTCCACTGTACTCGTGGCTTTGTATTTTTTGAAAAGGAGGTATAAATAAATAAAAGTGAATATTGCACCTATTTGAACTGCAAAGAAAATACCAGGTTTTCCGTGATATAAGAAGAAATCCATAAAGTTCATATTCGTAAAACCTGCGAGTATCATGCTTGGTGGGTCGCCGATTAATGTGGCGGTTCCTTGTAAATTACTGGAAATGGCGATGGAGATTATTGGAATAGTAGGGTTAATTTTGAGTCTCCTCGTTATTTCGAAACAGATTGGGGCAATTATTAATACCGTGGCTACATTCTCTACAAAAGCAGAAATAAAGGATGTAAGAATACAAATCGACAAAAAAATGAATGGAACGTTTTGAGTTTTGTGGGCAATGTAGGTAGCAAGATAGGCTGGACATTTGCTCGCAGTAAAAAAATCTGCAATCAATAGCATTCCCACAAATATTCCTAATACATTAAAATCTATACTCTTAATGGCTTCATGAAAAGGTATGAGTTTTAATAAGATACATAAACCTGCAAAGGTTAAAGCGGTAATAGAACGTTTGGTGGGTAATAAGAAAAAAGAAATATAAGCAGTACTAAATATTAACAGTGATATTAATTTTTGCGGTACCATTTATGGTTACATCTAAATTCGTATTTAAAGGTTTGCGATATTATAAATATTTCGAAAAAGAGAGTTCTAACTTAATCACCAGAGGAGGGCTAATAAAAGAAGTTTATTTTACTCCTTTGTCTCTTAAAAAAGGACCATATTTTTTATCTGTTATTTGTATGTGATTAGTAAGCCAGTTTTTTAGGAAATTTGCTACATTTAAGGTGATTGTAAAATTCCCTTTTGCAATTTCACTGTTAAACTCTTGAATCTTTTTGACAAATAACTCGTGTTCTCTTTTATGAGACTCATATTCTGGATAACCGTATTGTTGCATTAGTTTTTCCTCAGTAGAAAAATGAGTTACTGCATATGCAGACATATCTTTTAGTATTTTCGGTATTATGTCTTTTCCTTTACCGGCACTCATTGCTTCGTATAGATTGTTAATCATATTTACAAGATTTTTATGTTGAGTATCCAATTGAAGGATTCCTACACTGAGATTATCATTCCATGCCATAAATGCCATATTTAATGCTCCTTATTTTTTTGTCTCCCTTGTTAAAGAATGGACTTTTATTTATGGAGTACCATAAAAAACTTGTATCCCGATAAACAACTGCTTTAATGAAGAAGTTTTACCCTAAGTCACTTATTTGTTTGTACTTAGATGAATGGGAGTCCCTTTCATAATGATTGTTATTCGAGTTCGGCATTTGGTGTTATTCGGGTTATCACAGTTGAAGGTGATTATATTCTCTCCGGAGGTTACTGTAGGAATATCCCCCGAAGGTGTAATGTTGCCCACTAATTCGTGTTTAGAATTGTAGAGTTTGCAGTTATCTTTGGATAGAAATTCGATATAATTTCCGCTTTCTATTTCTACGGGGAAGTAAATCTTCGAATCTCCTATTTGTATGGAGGGATTTTTAATCTTTATTGTTCTCAGTGGTATGGCTGATATAGTTCCAAGCCCGATTTCTACGGTTTTCCCCTGAGGGATGTTGTTAACACCTATCATTAGGGTGGCTATATTTTTGAAGTTTACCCAATAGTGATACATTGGATATACAAAACTCATAATTTCATGTCCTCCTGAAAGTAGGTCTTTGCGTAGCCTTGTATGGGGCCATTCATAAAGTGATAAGTTATATGATTCTGGTTCGATGAGTTCAAAGTATTTCCAGCCGATAAAATCTACCTTAACATAGTGGTCTGCGAACCCACCTATTAAATGTTTTGGCGATGCTATTTGGATGTTAAGTACTTCACCATGACCATCCCCCTTTATCCATACTCCCAGCCCTTTGTTAGTAAAGTCTAAGTAATTTTGAAAATTCTTTTTGAATATTGCCCATGCTCGTTCATCCGCTGTATTTGTGTTCTGGGCTCTAATGACGGCTTTTAATTTGTCTTCATTTTGGTTCTGGATTGGGTATTCGAGTGTTGCGGAGACCCCATTTTGAGTTTCTGGTGCACTAAATTCACTCGAAGAACTAAAGTCGGTGAGAATTTTAGAGTTTTGAGTATTTGGGGAGTCAATACCTATCAGTGCTTCTATCCGTAGTTGTAATGGTTGAGGGGCATAAGGATTACTTACTATAAACTGGGTGGGTAATTCTGCAGTCGATATAGTATGTTGAGAATAAATAACTGGTCTAAATTTGTATTTTCCATTTTCATCGATTTCCAATGTAAACTCCGCACCCGGTTCGGCTAATGTTGATTTCAATGAATTGGGGACAATTTCTTTTGCGCGTAATTCCTCATATTTTTTGGCTATGTTCGCAAATTTTGAAAATTTCTCACTGTGCAGACTCTTTGGCGTGAACCCAACAACATAAGAAAGGCTACTATCAGTAGCCAGTGCTTTTACACATACATATTCTAATTCGTCTGGCATACTTCGTTCTGGCTGTATGGCGTCCCAGTCAAAAATTCCCCACCAGCCTAAGTTTGTGGGCAGAAAAGAATACTTCCATATGCGATTACTTACTAAATGGTAGTCTACAAATTCTTTCTTACCTCGCATTGGGCAATCCCATGCTCCCATGCGGGAGCGAACACACCATAGATGATGAGAAAATGTGCTCATCTCCATAACAGGTGGTTTGTTTAGCCTTCGAACGAGTTCATATACAAATTTAGCGGAGTAGTGCCACGCATTTTCCCACCCTCCCAATATATCAGAGCCATCTAAAGCATCTAAATAAATCATGTCAAAGCCACAGTAGTTGTACAAATCTGCGGTTTTTTGGATGACTTCAGTAAAGAGAGACGTATTAGGGTCAGGAACAAACAAACCGAAGCATTCCTTTAGATGGTATACTTTTGCTCCCTTTTTGTGTTCGGATGGTTTTGTTCCGTACGCTCCTCGGGTGCATTTTCTGAATGCATAGGGCAAATTTTTTTGTACTTCTTGGTAAGTAATCAGTTCATTTTCAATCCGAAGTGTTACACTATTACGGATAAAAAATCCTGTGACGTTAGACATATTTTCTGTATTTTCATCAACATATATATCTGTATCTTCTGAGGTTATGTCATTAGATAGTGTAAAAATAGCATCTGAATCTAATCGTGGGTCTGGCACTGGTGTTACCCAAGGGGTGTTTTTATCGATAAAGAATGAATAGGTATGCAGACCTGCATATAGCCCTGCCTGATGAATAGCGTCAATAACTGCTTTAAGGCTATCTTTTTTGTTGGGATATAATTCTGCGTTGAGTTCAAAATCTCCCCAGCGGAAGGGGTAGCCACCGTGAAAATCTATTTGTGTAGCACCGACCCTTTTTGCTACTTCTATCCACTGTGATACTGTTTTTTCTGTGACGTACTCGCTGGTAGAAATTAAATAAGAACCTTGATTTATTTTTGCATCCAGTGCCCAAGGACCACCTAAATCTGATTGCGGTAATTCTGGAGAAGACCTAATAGCGTCTTTCATTGCGTCTCTTATTCTATTTGTAGAGCACGCAATTATTGCGCCTTTTGCGCCCTCAAATCCGAATCTTTTATACACTATAAATCCTGTAATTTTGGAGCATAGTCCCGGTATTTGATTGCAATTCGTTTTTAAGTCGAGGGCTAACGGTGTCACAGCAAAGGGGTCTTCAAAAGTTCCTTTGAGATTAAGAGGCATTTCTGCGTAGTGTAGTTCCTCAGCGTCATCCCACGATACTTTTCTGACCTCAAATACTATTCTTGAAGGAGCAAGTGAAATCTTAAATTCTACTTGTCCACCCTCTTCGCCAAAGTCTGCAGTTAGAGTATCTAAATCATATTTTATTGCTTTTATGACATAACTTTTATTATTCCCTTTTAATCTAGCAAAAGGGGTTTCTTTCGAGTTATCGATGTAATTTTTTCCGGTAGATTTGTCTACTAATTGAGTGACATTTCCCGTATTGTCAATTTTTAGGAAGAATGTATCTGTTTCGAGTATCGCATCTGAATGTGCAAAGGAGCATGTATAGAAATTGATGAAAACAAACATGTATGGAAGTCGTTTGGTTAGTAATTGATATAGATTTTGTCTGGTTCTGGAAATTTTGTAATTTGTGAACATTGAAATTCTTCCATTTTAGGTTAAATTTTCAAA
>CAZZMK010000237.1:0-3256 GCA_964655185.1 uncultured Nitrospirales bacterium
CTGCATTTACTTTATTCGATGGGTCATTCTTTATCGGGGAAGTAACAAATGAATACAAAATCCACATTAATAATAATATTACACAAACAATACCCCAAGTAAAAAGATGGTCAACCCAGGCTGGCAACCTTAAATTAGAACCCATTTCCGCCTCTACCGTCTTGTTTGAATGAGGTTCTTTTAAGAGATTGCTACGATTCTCTCTCAAACATTCAAGATAAAGGTCATAATAGAGATTAGGTTCTACACCGATAAACCTACAATAGGTGCACAGAAATGGATAAATGTTGGTTCGTGGGTCAATATTTTCAAAATTTCCTTCTTCGAAGGCAAGAATATATTTAATAGGTACGCGTGTTTGTTCGAACACTTCCTGAACGGTAAGACCTCTTTCTTCTCTCTTAATCTTCAATCTTTCCCAACATTTACTTCTATTTTTTATGTCATCCATATCAAGTCCCTATATTCTAAAAATTTTACCAATCCTGACTAACTCTACAATACCTGTGCAAGAGGCGGTTCCTCTTCTTCGTCATTGTTTTCGTAATGTTCATCACTATTTACGCCTAAAATTCGGCGTCTCTCTTCTGGGGAAAGCAAAATCTCTCTCGGCTTCGAACCACAATGTGGTCCTACTATCCCACGGCGTTCCATCAAATCTATGAGATGTCCCGCACGCGCATAGCCTATTCTCAATTTTCTTTGCAAGAGTGAGACAGAAGCCTGTCTCTCTCTTAACACAACACGCACAGCTTCCTCGTAAAGAGGGTCATCGTCACCATAATCCTCTTTAGGAGGTCCGTCAACTATACAAATATCACCTGTATTAATATACTGAGGTGGACCCTGCTTTTTCAAGAAATCAACGAGGGAATTTACCTCTTCTCTATCAACATATGCACCCTGAATCCTAACCGGCTTCTGACCATTATAGTATAGCATATCGCCATTTCCAATTAATTTCTCACCACCTATTGAATCAAGAATGCATTGAGAATCCGCTTTGCTTGATACTCTAAAAGATATTCTGACTGGGAAATTCGCTTTTATAAGTCCTCTCAAAAGGTCCGTGGATGGCCTCTGAGTAGCAACTATTAAATGAATTCCAACTGCACGTGCCAATTGAGATAACCGAATTATTAATGTTTCAACCAAATTCTTTTGCAACAATATTAAATCTGCCAACTCATCTATCACGCACACAATATAAGGAAGCTTTCCCGAGTACCCATTATCCTCCGACGTATTATATACAGCATTATTGATGGACTTGAACAAATCCGTTTCATCACTTTCAACATAATTATTATATACCTCTATATTATTCATACCTTTCTGAGCAAGAAATTCATATCTACTTTCCATCTCTTTCACAAGTAAAGACAGACATTCAACAGCCTTTTTAACATCGCAAATAACAGGCATAAGTAAATGCGGTATACCATCAAAAACGGAAAACTCTACTAATTTAGGGTCTATTAGTATTATCCTTAAATCTTCTGGGGTGTATTGGTAAAGTAGGCTCAATAACAATTGCTTCATAAACATGGTTTTTCCCGAACCGGTAGCACCTGCAATTAATAAATGTGGCATTGGTGTAATATCTACTACTCTAACCTTACCTGTCACATCTTTACCCAAAGGGACTTTAAGTTTGCCTGGAAATCTCTTTAACTCATTATCTTCTAAAAGTTCTCTCACCCATACAATTTCTCTTTCTTTATTTGGTACTTCAACTCCAACTCTTCCTTTACCAGGTATGGGAGCCTCTACTCTTACCCTCTCTACTTTCAATGCCAAAGTTATGTCATCCGCCAAAGCCTGGAACTTATTCACTCTCACATTTTCGTCGGGGACAAGTTCAAATCGAGTTACAGAGGGGCCTTGAGTTATAGTTTCCACTCTTGCCTTTGCGCCAAATCGTTCAAGAGTGGCTTCCAAAGTTTGTGCCATTTTTCTTAGGTCTTCAGGAGAATAACTTCTCTTTGAAGACGCTGGCGGGGTTTTAAATATATCAATCGGAGGACGGTGATAAACTTTATCTCCTCCATTCGAGGTCGAGCCTTCTAAAACATAAAACTTCTCGCTGATGTTAGACAACGATGGAGTAAACTCTAACCTTGAACTGCTACTCAAATCTTTCTCTCGTTCCTGAGGTGAAGGCTGTACATTTAAGACATCTTTATAACTCCTTTCACTGGGAACAGAGGATTTCCTTTTATCATCTTCACTATCATAGACAAAAGCATCTTCTGTATTCCCTTTTTTAACTGTCGAAGGGTTATTGGCATAAACCTCCTCTGATTCTACAGATTTCAACTCCCAAGAATCAGGTACCTCAGGCAATATCGATAATTCTTTTTCCTTATTTTTATCAAACTGCTCCTCTCGCTGAGGGAAAGAACCAACCTTATGGTCTTTCTTACTTGATGTTTCATTATTCTGATTATCTGAAATCTGGTCATCTGAGGGAAATTTTATCTCCATCTGCTCATTAAACTCTTTAGTAGTATCATCCGGCTTTTCTTCTTCATAAAGCATAAATTTAATGAACCATACAATTCCATTGAAACTCCCTTTCATACAAACAAATGCAAGTTTAGTTGCATATATCAATATTGCATCCAACCTATATAGGAATATTACCGCAAGCCAATCAAATGCTATGAAAAATCCCACAATCGCTACGAAAATACCTGAAATAAGACCAATCACTTGTCCTACAGAATTATCAATTAACACACCAAAAAAATCCGGAATAATAGAAGGTGTATTTCCGACCACTAAATTTTTTAAAGAAGGACTACTCCCTTCTATCATCATCAGACCTATCATTAACACTAAACCACCAAAAGTTCTTGTTATCCCGCTAAAGCCAATAGGTTTATTAAGCAAAGAGATTAGTCCCCATAAAAACAAAGAAATGTAAATAGCATGGCATACTAAGCCACCCACCCAATTTCGTAGCCATTTTTGAATCCATATCATTCTATTCATTGTGTTTTTCTCGGTATCTGATTGCTCTCCTCCTATAGGTAACTCCCCGATTTTAGATGTATCATCAGCATTAGTCAAATTAGAATTAGACTGAAAATCACTACTTTTAATTCCCTTAACCACCTCCGAAACATCATCCAGTTCTCCAAAAAATGAGGGAAAATTACGTTTTATATACTTTAATTCCAGTTCAGTAGTACTTTGAAGTACACTAACAAAAAATAAGCCCGACAAAATTATAAATACAATCCCGTATACC
>CAZZMK010000238.1:0-7191 GCA_964655185.1 uncultured Nitrospirales bacterium
ATAGATTTTCAATTCTGTCTTTTTCCGCAAGAATACAGCATTCTAAATCAATAGTAAGATTTCCTGAACGATATAACTTAACCAGAGATTCCGCTACTTGTTTACGAACTTCTATGTCCTCATCTTTCAATGCATCTATCAAAGGTTTAACTGCTCGGCTACTCCCTTTCTCACCCAATGCCCACGCACACGTCCTGCGGACTTCACTTACCTCGTCATTTAAGGCGCGTATCAATGCTTCGATAACTCTTGGGTCATCTATATACACCAAGATATTCACTACATCCTCTCGAATTTTTTCATTCCTATCTTTTAGCATGTTTATCAACGGAGCAACTACTCTTTCATCACCTATTTCACTTAAAGCAAACATAGTCATCGCACGAACATATACAACCTCATCGTTTAATAGCTCTATCAAAGGCTCTATCGCTCTCTTATCCCCTATCATCTCTAAAGCCTGCACTGCGGACCAGCAAACAAACTCATTATTGTCTTTCAGCAATTTTATCAAAGGCTTTACAGCCTTCCTATCACCTATATACCCTAATATAAATGCCACTTTCTCCCGAACTTTCGGGTTTTCATCTTCAAGCGCCCCGATTAATCGTCTCACCACAGGTCCTTTTATAGAAATCAAAGCAGATTCTATTGCCTCTTGGTTCTCAACATCCGACCCTAATGCTCCTATCAAACCATTAATATCTTTTTTCTCATACATTTCTCTAATATATGAAGGCCACTCCGTTTCCAACATAAGTCAATTCTTCACTTTTCTACAATAATTGTACCAAGAATCATTCAATACCTAACAAAAATTATAAATTTATTATAAGAGGGACCAATTTCATAATAGCACAATTCAATTAGATGGGGGGTGCACAACTTCGATTACTTCGTGCAAATCGGAGATGTAAAGTTTATATCGATTAGCAGAAAGTCGCTCTAATTTGGTTGAAGCGTTATAGACTGTGAGAGATTCTATTGGATTTGTGGTGATTATTTCGAGAGTATACGAAGGGACATCCTCTATAAGCGCAGGTAATACATAAGGCCTATTCTTTTGCGGGATGGTCTGTGGCGGAGACGGATAGGATATAGCGTGGATAATATAGCCATCTTTCTCAGGATGATAAAGGACAACGGTCTCCACAAATACAGGTGCAAATATCTGAATCGGCGGAGAAGGATGTAGCAAACGAACCGCATTGCAAAGTAGTTGCCTACATTCCGGCAGTGAATATTCTGAACCAAGGGCATAATCAGGTGAGCAGGCAAAGGTAAGCACTGTGCCCTTCCCAATATAGTTTATGAATACAGCAGGTCCTACTACTTTTTCTGGGCTCATTGGCAAATCAGTGCCTTCCTTCCCTTCCATCTGACGAACAGTTCTGTAAGGAGCCCAAAGTTTACCAATTGGCTTAGCGGAAGTTGCCTCGAACACACCTGCAGGACCAAACACAAGAAAGGGAACATTTCCAGCATTTAAATATCTACCTTCCTGAATTTTTGCGTGCTCAATCTCTTTAGAAATAGAGTTTTCTAATTCCGTGTCTTTAGTGTCCAAAGAAATCCAGTTATCTAATGAATCAAGTTTCCCGACAAACTTACACCCTGTAACGGACTGAAGTTTGTAGTTATTCAAATTGCCCAATTCATCGTAACATCCACTCAAGCCTGTAAATATTACACATCCCCCTCCTCTAACATACTCTTCAATAATACCCAACTCTTTATCGGAAAGGATGCCTGCGTTTGGAAATATAATTACTGAAAAATCTTTCATCTGTGAGAGTGATAGGTTCTCGTCTAACAACACGCCCCACGGGATATGCTGATATACCATAGCCTTGTGTGCACCCAGAAATGACGCGAAATAACTAAACGGATTCTCCCTCCCTACCCAGTCTCGAGTTCTACTGCTGAAGTATATCCCTACTTCATAATACGGTCTATGGTAAAAGAACCGCTTCTTTCCTTTAATTTCTCTAAACGCCTCCCCAATCCTATCGTATGCAACGGGGTCAAGAACACCATCGAACCCTAATTTATCCACCATTGTTACAAAAGAGCCGTGTGCGAAAAGTGTGAGCAACTCCCACCGTATATCGTTCAAGGGGCGAGTAGTTTGGTCGTGATACATCCTCACCCCCCGCTGGATTGCCACTTGAACACGCTGGCTATTCTGCACTACCGTGCGATAAAACTCCGCATTCAACCCGACTGTAAGAGCACTAAATCCCCAAATACCTGTTTCCCCCGTAATGAAGTCTCCATTGACCTCATGCTGAACAGGTCTTTGTCCAACCTCGAAACTGAAAGGTGGATTTCCATGATAATTAAAATCGACTGATACCTTTGGGTTTTTCTGTTTAATATAATCGTAAAGAGCCTTCTCAAACCTGGCAGAAGTCTCGTATCTAAACTCCAGAAATTTTTCCCATTTCCTATCCCACGACGGATGGTCAGGAATATCTTCACCAAACCTTTTCTTAAACAACTTTTTGCAAACCTCGCAGGCACAACCATATGGTGGTCCAAAGCCTTGGTCTATCATATCAATATGAAATCCATCCACACCATATGAGAGTATTTCATCTATGATTTGCTTCATCACTTCAAGGTAGCCCGAGTTATAACAAAAGCGGTATGGAATTAGATTTCCCTGCAAGTCCCTCATTGCAAACTTCGGATGCGCCTCCAAATAATGCCCTGCCTGCTGAACCACACAATAAGCAATAACAGGCAGACTATGCTTGCGTGCTTCCTCAATTCCTTCTCTCAACGGGTCTCTGCCTTTGAGCCCTGGAGCCTTAGGTAGTATTTTCGAATCGTAATAAGCATAATCCCCATCCCTTGCCCAGAGCACAACATAATCACACCCCGCTTCCACACACATTCGCACAATACGCGCACCATCCATTTTAGCGCAATATCGTTCATCAGTAGGATTACTATAGCCCCATTGTGCACCAGTAGGTCCCACCTCCATTCCTACCATGGCAGTATCATACCAGTTTGAGGAATAAACCTCAGTCGTTAGCAATCCGATGGCAACGACAAAAATTAAACAAACATAATAACCCCTCTTTACCACTTCTTTATCGTCTCTCCAAAGAATTTTATATTACCTAATTTGAGAAACTATTCAGCCACTACACTTCGTCTTATCTGGAGCAGTTCCTTCATCACATTTGCAAGATTTCCCTGATATTCCTTTGTTCCGAAAGCATCGTGTAATTGCCTATATAACTTATACAGTTTATTATATATGGCTTGATTGTTCGGATTCGGTACATACTTTTCCTGCCTAACCCCGGTCATAGCCTTCACAGCCTCTGCAAAACTGCTATGCCCGCCATTCTCCTTGCCTGCAACCACTGCACCACATATAGCGGAGCCAAGTGCACATGTTTGCTCACTACGCGATATCTCCATTGTCTTACCCATAACATCCGCAAGAATTTGCATAACTAATGGATTCTTGAATGCAATCCCACCGCAATTAATTACCCTCTCCGCTCTTAAGCCATACTCCTCGAACCGTTCCATAATTACCCGAGCACCAAATGCAGTTGCTTCAATCCAAGCACGATAAATTTCAGCCGGTTTAGTAATCAAAGTAAGTCCTAATATCGCACCCGTCAGTTGAGGGTCTATCAATATAGTTCTATTGCCATTATGCCAGTCGAGAGCAAGCAAACCCGACTCTCCCGGCTTAAGTTTCTCTGCTTGTTTTGTTAATGCCTCGTGTGAGCCTGCTTCAGGTCCACCAGGCTGAATATACTGCACATACCAGTTATATATATCGCCAAAGGCAGATTGACCCGCCTCTAAGCCATACATTCCCGGTAATATCGATTCAGGTACAATTCCACATAAACCAGGGATATCCGGCAAGTTCTGGTCAAGTGGAGCAACCATCATATCGCAAGTAGAAGTCCCTATTATCTTGGTAAGCACACCTGGCGCAATACCACAACCGACAGCACCAAGATGTGCGTCAAAAGCACCCACCGCAACCGGTATACCAGGCACAAGCCCAAGTTTTTCTGCCCATTCTGCAGTCAATTCACCTGCCTTATCCTTAACACAGTATAGAGTATCTGGCAAAGTTTGTCTGATTCGAGCAAGTTCAGGGTCAAGCATACTAAGAAAAGTCTCATCAGGATAACCATTCCAAGAAGGATTCGCCATTGCCTTATGACCTGCAGGGCATATTCCCCGCTTTATCTGTGAGGGCTTCTCGGTTCCTGTGAGGATTGCAGGAATCCAATCAGCACATTCCACCCAAGTATATGCAGAGGCAAAAACCTTTGGCGCCACACGCCGACAATGTAACAACTTAGACCAGAACCACTCCGAGGAATATGTACCACCACACTTTGCAAGAAAATGTGGCCTATGTTGTTTTGCTACTTGCGTTATCTCTTCGGCCTCCTGATACGAGGTGTGGTCCTTCCAGAGCCAAGCCATCGCATTAGGGTCATTTGCAAACTCATCATAAAACGCAAGCGGTCTACCATCTTTGTCCACAGGTATAGGTGTGCTTCCTGTAGTATCTACACCTATGCCAATTATATCCGCCGAATTGAAACCTGCCTTATTCGATTTAGCATCTTCAATTGCTCGCTTAACCACCTCCTCAAGCCCTTTCACATAATCTTCAGGGTGCTGGCGGGCAAGATGTGGGTCCTTATCGGAAATAATTACTCCTTGCTCACCGTGTGCATAATCAACCACTGCTGTGCCCACCTCCTCGCCAGTATTCACATTCACAATAAGTGCCCTAACTGAATTTGTGCCAAAATCCAACCCAAGTGCATACTTTTCTGCCATAGCACCATCTCCTCATATAAATGTTTAAACCAATCAATAACCTTATTTTGCCAGTTGGATATATTATCCAAATACCACACTATTAATTACAACAAAAATTTTTCTCACCCACTTTTTAATCCATTTCAAAATCCTCTATGTTAATATATATGAAGAGGGAACAAAGCATATAAAAGGAGAGAATTCTCATGAAAAAAAGAGGTTTTACTCTAATTGAACTGCTGGTAGTAATTGCCATAATCGGCATCTTAGCCGCAATTTTGCTCCCAGCATTGGCACGAGCCCGAGAGGCAGCACGCCGTTCAAGTTGCCAAAATAATCTCAAGCAATGGGGCTTAATATTCAAGATGTACGTAAACGAATCAAAAGGTAGCAAATTCCCACCAGTAGAAGTGGCAGCAGCCATTGACCAGCATTACGGCGTCTATAACAATTACTGGTATCTTGGTCCAAAAGTGAGAACAATTTATCCAGAATACCTCACAGACTTCTCCATAGTAATATGTCCATCTGATTCAAAAGACACAATACAGTCATTAAAGGCAGCTAGTCTCCCACCTGAAATTGCCCAACTTTTAGGGTTAGGTCCCGATGATTTTCAAGTGCCATATTACTTACATAGTGGTTATGGAGTAGGTAAAATTGTCGCAAGTTACGGCTACTTAGGCTGGGTATTTGACAAAGCAGGTGACAACCCATCAGACTTAGTACCGCTAAATTCTTTGCCACCTCAAGTAAATTTGCTTATACAATTCATCGGACAAGGAAGTTTATCCGATGATATGTTGATTCCTGCACAATTGCCACTTGCATTTACCCAGATGATTTTGA
This sequence comes from uncultured Nitrospirales bacterium, assembly GCA_964655185.1. GTDB lineage: Bacteria > Hydrogenedentota > Hydrogenedentia > Hydrogenedentales > Hydrogenedentaceae > Hydrogenedens. The sequence goes on from CAZZMK010000238.1 coordinate 5,671, forward strand.
ACTATCCCGAGGCTGTTGGCGCTATGCTCACCGCAAGAAATCATAACCCACCGACTCCATCACAATTAAATAGTCTAAATCAAGCAATAGACAGCGACATCAGCGGAGAATTATTAGTGGGTTTCGGAAATGGCGGTTCCAATGTAGTTTATCGTTTCCGTGAGGGAATTGAAAGATTTCTAATTACTGACATCAACAACCCGTCTGCCTCCGCAAAGGCACAAAGCGATATATTCGTGATGTTTGACCAGATAGGAGCAAGAGGAACAATTACTCTGTTTAATCATATCCCCGGCGGATGTAATGTTCTCTTCTTAGATGGTCATGTAGAATTTATCCGCTACCCAACCAAACAGCCTGTAAACCAAGCCATAGCAAACATAATGTCCATATTTACTGTGGACTAATGTCTTTCACACCCCTAAGCCTTGCTTATTTAAATATAAATTATTCATCACCACTCCCTACAATATTAAAATAATTAAATTTACATTTGCTTACCTATTTTGACAAAGTTAATGGCAACTACATACATTAGCTACACAAATATCAAGACATTGATATTTCAGGGAAAGAAACCAAGCCCACTAAATATGGTATTAGGGAAATATGTGTATTCATCTCAACCTCGAAAAAGAAATAGGTAAAAATCTACCTTTCAAATGAATCTCCCCAATCAGCCAATAGTGTAAAAACATCGGTATCAAATACTGCGATAAACTCAGAGAATCTTAGTGCTCCCACGGTAAAGTAGGTCAATATAATAATTATGACTTTCCCATACCTTTCTGACGCCATTAAAAACATTCTTTAAAATCACATATACCTAAGAAAGTAAAGTTTGAGTTTGGGAGCATTAAGAGAGATTACGCCATTAAATAGCATTAATTATGTAGTTAGTCTAACTAACACCAAAACAGCAATTTAAGTAAACTTCACCCTAATATACCTTATCTTAAAAAATAACCATAATCAGCCTATAAATGTTATGTCTGGGCGGTGTCTTTTGATGTTCGCCAGAAATTGAATGTCTTGAAGATGCGAAAATCAACAAAGTAGTAGAGATATTTCAACATTTGCTTTATAGACTTGTTACTGAACAAGAATAGAATCCAAAGAAATACAAAAGGTTGAATAAAAATTAGCGCAAACCAGAAACATATTTCCACAAGTATTTTCAACAACAAAGAATTTGGATTTTTTGAATACCACTTGCTGAAAAATAACACTGCTCGTGCAGGGAAAATCCCCGCTAAATGTTTTAGTTTGTTTACTACGGTAGGTTTTGTAATCAAAATATCTTTCTCATGAGGGTCATTTAACAATTCGGGATGTTCCTTCTCAACCTTTTTACGAAGAGGTATACCTTCAAAATACGTCAACGAAAGTAGATAAAAGAAGTATGGTTTTGGGATTTTGCATAGAACATCAATTGTTGCCAACTCATCCTCTAATGTCTCATAAGGATTATCACAAATCACATCGATATTGGGTATTAATCCATATTTCTTAACTCGCTCG
>CAZZMK010000239.1:0-17538 GCA_964655185.1 uncultured Nitrospirales bacterium
ATAGCGATAATAGGTATTCTTGCGGCGATATTGTTGCCAGCGTTAGCAAGGGCACGCGAAGCGGCGAGGAGGTCGAGTTGCCAGAATAATCTAAAGCAATGGGGACTTGTGTTTAAGATGTATGCGAACGAGAGCAAGGGCGAAAGATATCCACCTATGCAAACCTATAATCCTGCAACAGGAGGAAGAGGTATAGCGGTAGGTCCGCAGGTGGACCTTATATTTCCTGAATATTTGACAGACCCTTACATAATTGTTTGTCCATCTGACCCTAATGCGGCTGGGACGAAAAAGAGAATAGAGGATAATAATGGGAACCTTGTGAGGATAGGTGATGAGATAGATGCAAGTTATATATATCTCGGCTGGGTTTTTGATAATTTTAAGGAGGCACTTACACTTGGTCAGTTCTTACTCATAGGGTTACTAATGAGTTTAGGAAATCCTGGTATGGATACGAGTATAGCAGTTCCGGCACAATTTGGTGCAGCATTTGATGCTTTATACTTCCAATACCAAAGTGAAGTCGTAGCGTATATTAATGGCCAAGACCCTACTGCCTTATTGAAGGTAATGGACTCTGATGCTAACCTGGCTACGGCGAATTGTCCTTGGCGTGGACAGGGATTGGGGAATGGTGGTTCGGATATTATTTACAGGCTAAGAGAAGGGATTGAGAGGTTTTTAATTACGGATATTAATAATCCGTCTGCGAGTAACAATGCTCAAAGTTCTGTTTGGATTATGCTGGATACAATTGCGACTGCTCAGGCAAAAGAGGCTTTGTTTAATCATGTACCTGGCGGATGTAATGTCCTTTATATGGATGGTCATGTAGAGTTCGTAAGATATGTAGTAGACCCGAGTATATATGATTTTGATGTTCCCGGTACTCCACCTGTTATTTCTTCTACTGCTGCCTTAGTAACTGCAATTGCAGGCAATATAGATTATCCATAGTAGTGAACCAGCAATATCCGACGCTGAAGGCTGTTTATGATTTTTACATGATTTGTACAAAAAAGGTTAATGTTTTTGACTTTTTAAGGTATAATTTATTTAGGTATATATAAATCAGAAGGAATCTGTTATGAGAAAAGGATTTACCCTTATTGAGTTGTTGGTAGTTATAGCGATAATAGGTATTCTTGCGGCGATATTGTTGCCAGCGTTAGCAAGGGCACGCGAAGCGGCGAGGAGGTCGAGTTGCCAGAATAATCTTAAGCAGTGGGGACTTGTTTTCAAGATGTATGCGAACGAGAGCAAGGGCGAAAGATATCCGATGATGCAGACTTACAATCCGTTGAAGAATACACGAGATATTGCAGTCGGTCCACAGGTGAGTGTCTTATATCCTGAATATCTGACAGACCCATACATTATTATATGTCCCTCTGATGCTAATGCGACTGACCATCGAAGAGCCCTGGAACAGGTGAATGGTAATTTGTTGGAAGAGAGTGACATTATAGACGCAAGTTATGCATATTTCGGTTGGGTATTCGATAACTTGAAGCCATCTGTGCCAATAGACCAGTTCCTAATAGTAGGTATTCTCATTTCGATGCAGAATGCCTCTTTTGATACTACCCTTCCGGGACCTATTCAATTTGGTGCAGCACTTGATGCTTTGCAGATGGCTTATCCAACTGAAGTAGGAAGATATATCTCAGGTCAAGATCCAACTGCACTGATGAGAGTTATGGATTCTGATGCTAATCTTGCTTATTCTGGTTCGCCGTGGAGAGGATATGGTAATGGTGGTGGAGATATTGTGTATAGGTTAAGAGAAGGGATTGAAAGGTTTCTTATAACCGATATCAACAATCCTTCTGCGAGTAATAATGCTCAAAGTTCAGTTTGGATAATGTTAGATACATTTGCTACACCTGCTGCTGCGGAGCCTTTGTTCAATCATGTTCCGGGTGGATGTAATGTGTTATATATGGATGGTCATGTTGAGTTTGTTAAGTATATTCCGGATAACAATGTATATGACGATTTTGTACCTGGCCAAGAACCCGTAATTTCGGTGATTGCTAATTTAGTTACTGGCTTATCTGGGAATGTATAACGAGGTTTTTAGAGGTTTTCCTTTTTATTTAATTCCCATTTTTTGAAGGGGTGTTGGGAAAGGTAGGTATTTAGGTAGCGAAAGTCTGAACTTACTTCTTCGCCGAGCCAAGGAGGTTTGGTGAACACTGTAGAAATCTCGTCCAATTCTACTTCTGCGAGGATTAACCCTTCATTTTCTCCCAAAAATTCGTCTATCTCCCATTTGATACCTTCGTAAAAAACTATGTGGCGAAGTTTTTCTATTACATAGCCTGATACAAATTTTTGGAGTAATTCCTCGGCATGAGCACGAGGTATTTCGTATTCAAATTCATCTCTTGTTGTATCGATGGTTGATTTTTTTAGATTTAGTGTGGCTTTTTCTGGAGTTATTCGTACCCTTAATGCAATAGGGGGACCAGTATAAATATAGGCTTGTTTTATGGGAATAGTTTTGGATATATAGTTTCGCCATTCGCCTGATTTTACGAGAAATTTTCTTTCTATTTCTTTTGGCATAAATATAACTTTCTAATAGGTGAGCAAGTATATTATACATCTTTGGGAGGGATAGAGTGGTATAAAAGAGAAAAACGCCATGACTTCCTTGTCATGGCGCTACTCTGGGGGGAACTTTCGTTCCTCTTCTGACTTCCTTGTCTTGCCCCGCCTTAACCTCCATGTGTCGGCTTCTGTAAATATTATCGGCAAATTCCGCAAAATCTTTAGTGAATTTGGGGAGTTTTTGTTGTCTTAATTGGTATATTTTTATTAGACTTTGTATCCTAAATGTGAAATTGGAGAAGGGGCATATGAAAGTCTTGATAACAGGAGTAGCAGGCTTTATCGGTTCGAACCTTGCTGATAGACTTTTGGGGTATAAGGAAGATGTGGTCGGAGTAGATGATTTTAGTCCCACTTATGACCCTGCTATAAAGAGGAGATATATTGAGAATGCGATGAAATCGGAGCATTTTACTTTTTACGAGGAAGATATCTGCAACAGGGAAGGTATTTACTCAATATTTGAGAAGGAGAAGCCGGATGTAGTGGTTCATCTTGCAGCAAGGGCGGGTGTAAGACCTTCGTTAGAGAATCCGGAGGAATATTATAGGGTTAACATTATAGGGTCGCAAGTGATTCTCGATGCGTGTAGAGATTTTCGTCCTTCGCATCTTGTTTTTGCTTCGAGTTCATCCGTTTATGGAGGTAGTAAAGCAATCCCATACACTGAGGAAGACCCGGTTATGTTTCCTATTAGCCCTTATGCGGTGACAAAGCGAACAAATGAACTACAAGCCCATGTGTATAGTAAGGTTTACGGATTAAACGTTACGCTTTTGCGATTCTTTACTGTGTATGGTCCGAGACAAAGACCTGATATGGCTATCCATAAGTTTACTAAACAGATACTTTTAGGTGAACCTGTGACATTATACGGGGACGGTTCATCTGCAAGGGATTATACATATATTGATGATATACTTGATGGCGTGATAAAGAGTATACAAAGACCTTTTAGGTATGAGATATTTAATTTAGGTGAGAGCAGAACAGTTACATTGCTGGAACTGGTTGATATAATATCTGCATGTGCGGGTAAGCCTGCGAAGATAGAATGGCATCCGCCTCAGCCTGGCGATGTTGAGATAACTTATGCAGACATTACTCATTCGCGTACATTGTTAGATTATAAGCCTACAACGCCGATAGAGGAAGGAATAAAGCGTTATATAGAGTGGTTTAAGAAGTTTTATAACATTTAATTAGAGGTAAATGATAAGATGAGTGAGAAGAAGCGAGCGCTTATAACAGGTATTACAGGTCAAGATGGTTCGTATCTTGCAGAGTTTTTACTTTCGAAAGGATACGAGGTCTATGGTGTTGTTAGGCGGTCAAGTACAGAGCCATTCGAGAGGATTGCACATATTCAAGATAAGATTCATTTGATACAGGCTGATTTGACTGACCAAGTATCAGTAATAGAAGCGGTAGAAGAAGCAAATCCTGATGAAGTATACAATCTCGCAGCGCAATCGTTCGTGCCCACATCCTGGAAACAGCCAATACTTACGGGAGATGTTACCGCTTTGGGAGTTACGAGGGTGCTTGAGGCTATAAGGGTAGTAAATCCATCTATTCGTTTTTATCAGGCTTCCTCGAGCGAGATGTTTGGCAAAGCGGTGGAAGTGCCTCAACGGGAGAGTACGCCGTTTCATCCACGAAGTCCTTATGGTGTTGCCAAGGTCTATGGACATATGATTACGGTTAACTATCGGGAGAGTTACGGGATATTTGCATGTTCAGGCATTTTATTTAATCATGAATCACCTCGGCGAGGGCTTGAATTTGTTACTCGTAAGATTAGTTATGGTGTTGCGCGAATAGTCCACGGATTGCAAGATGAGTTGCTTTTAGGGAATCTTGATGCTAAGCGGGATTGGGGGTTTGCAGGGGATTATGTGGAAGCGATGTGGCTTATGCTTCAGCAGGATGAGCCTGATGATTATGTAATAGCAAGCGAAGAGACTCATAGTGTTCGTGAGTTTTGCGAGGTGGCTTTTTCGTATGTGGGTTTGAATTGGGAAAAATATGTAAAGTCTGACCCTAAATTTTATAGACCTGCAGAGGTAAATTTATTGCTGGGTGATTGTTCCAAAGCAAAGGCTAAATTGGGATGGAGAAGGAAACATACCTTCGAACAACTTGTACACATGATGGTCGAAGCCGACTTAAAATTAGTGGAAAGGCAAATTAAACTCCAGAAGGAACTTTCATGAGTGGGACTGCTTTAGTTACGGGTGCGGGGGGATTTGTAGGAACTCATCTTGTTAGGTACTTGAAATCAAGAAACTGGGAGGTAATAGGCTGTGATTTAGTGCAAGGAGAGGGAATTTATAAGTGTGATATTTCTGATGATGCTGATTTGGAATTGTTACTTGATAAGGTCAATGGTATAACGCATATTTTCCATTTATCTGCAATTACATTTGTGCCTGAGTCTATAAATAATCCCGAGAAGTGCTTTGAGGTAAATACGCTTGCACTAATAAAGTTTATCGACCACCTTATTAAAAGAGGGGTAAAATCAACTTTTATATATATAAGTACATCTGAGGTATATGGAATACCTGAATCTTTGCCTGTAAAGGAATCTCACCGTTTAATGCCCCAAAATCCATACTCTATATCCAAGATGGCAGGGGATTTATATTGTCAGTTTGTTTATAAACAGTATGGCTTTCCGGTGATAGTGTTAAGACCTTTTAATCATTCGGGACCGGGGCAGAATGAGAGGTTCGTTTTATCAAATTTTGCTAAACAATTTGTTGAAATGTTAATGGGTATTAGGGAAAACATTTTGTATGTGGGGAATTTAAATGTGGAGCGGGATTTTTTGCATGTTCAGGATGTTGTTAGGGCTTATGAATATATAGCGATGAAGGGAAATTTAGGGGAGGTTTACAATGTATGCTCTGGTAAGGCAGTGAAATTGACTCAGGTTGTAGAGATATTAAAGAATATTACGGGGATAGAACCGCAGATATTAGTTGACCCGTCAAAGACAAGGCAGGTGGATGTTCCGTCTATATATGGTTCGTACGAAAAATTATTTTCTCATACGGGTTGGGAACCTACTTTGTCTATTGAGCAGATTATTAAGGATTTAGTAGAGTTCTGGAAAATCAAAATTAGTCAAAAGTGAATGATTATATTTGCTTTAGAAATATTAAAATTTGATTTATGGATGAATATAAGAGTATGCTATTTCCATAGTTTCAGGGGGTAAAGTAAATTACCTCAAAATGTTTAACCTAATAGGAGAATCTTAAATGTTTACTCGTTCCCTAACTAATTTAGTTTGTTTCACTCTTTTGACTTTAACTATGCCATTGCTTGGTTTTTCGGATGAGCCTCAAAAACTCGAGTTAAAGAATGATGTTGACAAGTTGTGTTATACATTGGGTGTGAATGTAGCGAAGACTTTTGAAATGATAGGACAGCAACCGAATTTTGATGTGTTCGTGAGGGCAATGAAGGATGTGTTAGAGAAGAAAGATTTGGCAATGACTGATGAAGAAATGCAAAATTCTATTCGCTTGTTTCAGCAGAATTTGATGACAGCCCAGATGAAAAAGAGAGAAGAAGAGGCGGTTAAAAATGAGGAAGAAGCCAAAAAGTTTCTGGAAGAGAATAAAAATAAAGAAGGAGTTGTGACGCATCCATCGGGTATACAATATAAAGTATTAAAAGAGGGTAATGGTCCTAAGCCGAAAGAGACTGATACAGTGAAAGTGCATTATAAGGGCTCATTGCTTGATGGTACTGTTTTTGATAGTTCATACGACCGTGGAGAACCTATTACCCTACCGTTGAATCGTGTTATTAAAGGGTGGTCGGAGGCGGTACAACTAATGCCTGTTGGTTCAAAGTGGCAAATTTTCATTCCACCAAATCTCGGCTATGGCAAAGAAGGGAATCAGGTGATACCACCTAATTCATTACTTATATTTGAAGTAGAATTACTTGATATAGAAAATCAAGAAGAAAGTAGCAGTGGCGATACTGTAGAATTACCTAAGCAATAAAGTTTTTATATTTGCAGATTAATTTAGCAGGCTGAGTAGTTAAATGTGAACTTCTCAGCCTGTTTTTGTTTTTTGATTTTTAATTTGCCTCCAAGTAGGGCAAAAATTGGGAGGGAGCAATTATTTTAATATTGAGCCTACTTCGAGGAAATAGGTGCTTTTTGGAAGAGATTTTCATTTCTTGTTTATTTGGAGATTAATATCGTAAGATTTAGATTTGAATAATTTTATAGGAGACAAATAATGGGTAGAAAACCTTTTTTAGTCCCTTTAGGAGCTTGGTGGTTGGTTTTGTCGATTTCTGTTACTGCTTGTGGTAAACAGATTGATGTTACCCCAGAGCAATGGTTAGATGCCTTTAAGTTTGTTCCAGTGGAATCGGGTGAAGTGAAGCCAAATAGTTGTGAATATTCCGGTGATTTTAAGTTTACTGTGAGAACTGATACTTTAGGGAAGCAGTTCGTTAGGGTTAGCATAACTTTACCATACGGGTTTGTTGAGGAAAATGAAACTGTTTTGTTAAAGAATGCAAATGGTGAACTTATAAAAAGTGATTTTAGAGTGCTGACAAGTTATGGAGGTAAACCTAAGTATGTTAGGAGTGTAATTATTTCTTTTGTGGATGAGTTTGGTTCGGGAACTAAGGACTATTATTTGGCTAAAGGAGTAAAAGAAAGTTTTACTAAAGAGACTGAGTCACCTTCTGAAATTCTGATTGGTGAACACAAATTTAGTTTTGATGGAAATAGGCTCATAGTCTATACATCGGATAGAAAGTTAGATATATATCCTTTTGTCAATGTAGAAGGGGTTGGTAGTGAGAAGGTTTTCTCTGAGGTGGTTGAGTCAGGGGAGTTTTATAAGTGGGTTCGCTGGTTTGTATGGGATAAAAAATTCCCGCGGGTATTGGAATTAAGGGCAAATTCTCTTGGTCAGTTTGCTGTTAAATTAAGTGTACAAAGGATTGATGAAGAGGATGGCTATACTCCGGAGTTTGGGATTAGTATTGAGGGTGATGGGGATATCTCTTATGTTGATGGTGATAAAGTAGTAAAAGTATCCGATAGTTTCAGTCGGGATTTCAGTAATGAGGCTAAGAGAACTCAATTTGTTACATCCTCAATAATTATTGGCTTTCCTGATGCTCACTGTTGGGCTAAAGGGGAGGTTGTAGCAAAGATTAATGAAGTTGGGAAATGGTTAGTTGATTACTACCGAAGTAGAGAAAAGGATAAAGTGCCACATCAACCTATGGCTTGGAGAACTTCTTGCGTTTATGTAGGTCCTGTTGGGCTACCTATGTGGGATGAATTGTTTGAGGGAACTGCGAGGATTATAGAACATGTTGAGGACTACAAGATGCTGGGCACAGAGAAATTTGCTTTGCCCAAGAATGAAATTTTGAAAAAATGCTTGGAGTGGCACAGAAATGCGATGAGGGTTGCCCGATTATATGGGGACGATTTCGGAAATATTTGCTCGCTACCTCAAAATTCGGTGTTCGGCATGAATAGACTGAATCATAATACTGAGATTTATCGTGAATACCTGCGAACAGGCGACGCTGAAATACGAAAAACATTTCTTTTGTGGTGTCAGAACTTTGCTCAATTGTCTATATGGTGGGGAGATTACGGCACGGACGAGTTTGGTGGCACGAGGTATAACAATATTACTGCTTCAGACCCTTCAAAACATGCTGAGGATAAGACTTTTATGTGGCGTTCTAATTATTCAGTAAGTTTCTGCACAAAAGGCTTTGCTAATTTCCTGTTTGCTTATGAAGAGACAGGCGACCCAATGTATGCTACTGCGTTGAAGTGGCAAACTGAATATGCCAAGAAGATTATTCATGCTAATACTGGGGAGTGCAGAAACATAGGTATTGTTGATGATTTTATGATATTGTATGCAGTTTTAGGGAAGGAGGAATATATGCAAGAGGGGCTAAGACTTTTTAGGGAACTTCGGGAGAAACTCAATGATGATTATTTATTTTCTCAGGGGGGACAACCTATCCTTAAAGAAGTTCCATTCATCGATGATGCCAAGACGGGATATAAAAATCCTTTTGCTAAGCCATATATAATTGGGTATGCTCTACAAGGTTTACCGCAACTTTACGAACTTTGTCCCGAAGAGCCGAAATTGTATGAGACTATAGAGGCGGTGGCTAAATTCTTGGCTGATACTGTTGACCCATCAGGAGGTTGGAGATACCCCCATCCTAAATCAAGTCGAGTGCTTATAAGTCAAGGTATAGAGCATGCTCATCAGATTATGAATGCATGTAAAGTAATGAAAGGCAAGAGTCAATATTATGACAATTGCATAGATGCAATAGAGAAGGTGCTTCAAGCACGAGTAGTCGGTCTAATGTATAGAAATTCAATATTAAGTGTGTTGAAGTCCTGGGAATATTCTGCGGGGTTAGTCAAATCAGGTGAGAATTTAGAAAAAATATATAGGAGATTTGAAGAAAAGGATTATAGTAGAGACTATACAGAGGGAGAGATTAGTTTTGGTAATTCTGCCCCTCCTGAAGGGATAGTTTACTTTGCCTCTGTTTTGGATTTCTATTTGCGTGAGCGCTCTGCAGAGAGGTTACTTGCTCCATCGACCCCAGAACTAAAGACATTACTTGCCCGCGTGCTATATCAGAAGGTGGAAAATGAAACAGTTAAAGAGTGTTCAATTGAAAAAGGATTGCCATTATTTACTTCTGAGTGGCTTCATGATTTGATTCCCTCACTTAGGTTCAACCCTATCAAATTTGCTGACTTTTCAAAGTGGAGAGAGACTGCCAGGAAAGCGGTAATAGAATCTTTAGGAACACCACCACCATTTGAGTTTTTTAACCCAGTGTTACTGAAAGAAGAAGATAGGGGGAAATATGTAGCCCGAAAGATTGCAATTAACATTTCGACTTGGGAACGGATACCTGCTTACTTACTTATTCCTAAGGGTACTCCTCCTTTTCCTGCGGTAGTATGCCTCCATGACCATGGTGGGCACTTTAGTATAGGGAAAGAAAAAGTAGTTATGCCGATAAGTGAGAAAGAATCTGTAGTTAGGGATGCAAAGGATTGGGTGGATAAGTATTATGGTGGGAGATTTATTGGTGATGAACTTGCACAGCGGGGATATGTAGTGCTTGCAATTGATGCTTTATTTTGGGGTAGCAGGCAAGAGTGCGAAGGGAGCAAATATGAAAATCAGCAGAAGGTAGCGTCTAATATTTTTCATCTTGGAACTACCTGGCTGGGGATTATTACCTGGGATGATATCCGTTCTGTAGAGTTTTTGGCATCGCTTCCTGAAGTAGACCCTAATAGAATAGGTGCTATCGGGTTGTCTATGGGAGCGCATCGAACATGGATACTATCCGCCTTGTGTGACCATATTAAGGTAGGTTGTGCTATATGTTGGATGGCGACGACAAAATCGCTTATGGTCCCGGACAATAACCAAACCAGGGGACAATCTGCTTATTCTATGCTTGCACCTAACTTAACCACGATTCTTGATATACCTGATGTGGCTTCCATAGCCTGTCCTAAACCGATGTTGTTTTTTAATGGCAGATATGACACATTGTTTCCAATTGAGGGGGTTGAGGAATGTTATAAGATTATGAAAAATGTTTGGGAATCGCAAAACAGGGAGGATTATCTCTATACGAAAATCTGGGATTTGGAACATCTTTTCAGTGTGGAAATGCAAGAAGAGGCTTTTGCTTGGTTGGATAAGTTTTTGAAGAGGTAGGATTGATGCAAGGGTTAAGAGAATAGTATGAATTTGGGGAGAAAGGGAATGTATTGCATCCTTTTTGAACTGATATTGTGAAAAGGTTGAATTTGAAAAATAAAGTGGGTGTCGTCATTCGGAGCGTCGAAAGGAGCCGAGGAGAGGAGAGAGCTATCTAAGGAGGGACGGCAAGGGGAGCGAGCGTCCTATGACGACACCCTTCCTCAAGTGGGGATACGCACGTCAAAATTCAATTTTTATTCCTTTATTATTATAACCTCTATAATACTCTCTACTATTATTAACGGCAAATATTACAAAAAAATTTCACAATTTTTACAAAAATTGGTATAATTTTAATGAAAGATGAAGGAATTTCGAATGCAAAGATTGGTGAGGGTAAATGTTACTTTTTCATTATTAATAAGTATAAGTTTGCTTTTTGCGTGTTTGTTCTCTCCTAGTATTAATATTAATTCTGATATGAATTTGGATGGGAGGGTGGATATATGTGATTTAAGTCTTCTTCAATCAATAATTTTGGGCAAAACGGAGGGGTTATATGTTAGTGACCTTAATGGGGACGGCAAATTAGATATAACTGACTTGCAAACACTTCTGAACGAGATAGGAAAAAAGCCTGGAAAGAGCGGGGATAATAGAACTTTTAGTTTGGCTACCCTGATATCGTTGGCAAATATCTCTGCGAAGAAAGAAGCAAATGCAAATTCCCACATCCACTTTTTTGAGGAAAATATTTACTCATTAACTTCCCATAATTCCCGCCTTGTTGTCCTATCTAAAGAGCCTACTCATAAGTCGAAGTTATTTTTAGAATTGGGCTTTATGATAAATGCCCCTCCTCGGGAAGTTTAAGATTGAGCAAGGCTGTAAATATTTTTCATTGTAAGAAACCTTTAATCTATTTAAATTTGAAAATAAGAGTAATAGGAGGATAGAGCAATGAGATTTTTCTGGAAACGTAAATATCCGCGGATGGGAGCAAGTTTATTTTGCTTGCTTATATTTGTTATGCCGTCCGCAGTAAGGGCTTTGCCAATACCGGGTGATATAAATGCGGATGGTAAGATAGATATATTGGACATTCAGAATGGGATTAATATTGCCATAGGTATTAGTGATTATCAGGAAGTAGCGGATGTAAACAACAGTTCTACCGTGGATGTACTTGATGTCCAGGTGCTTATAAATACGGTACTTGGTGTTGGCGGATTAGTGCAGAGTGTTACTGGAACTGTAAGTATAAGCCCTGATGTGCTTGGCGATGGTTTGTTTAGAATATTGGCGTTGTCCAGCGATGGTAGAGTAATTTCGCAAGAATTACCTTCTGCTGGGCAGTTCCATATGTTACTCCCGATGGGTGTAAACTGGTGCATTGCGGGTTTGGTAGTATCGGGAGAAAATCATTCCGTGTTCCCTATATATTTTCCTGTTGTGGGTCAGGATAATCTGTCTTTACCCCTTAGAGGTATCTCCATAGGGAATAACCTCAACATTGGGGCTATAAACATTTCTAATAGGGGTGAGATTCGCTTACCAGACCTGAGACATTTGTTAGGGACTATAGCGGAGAAGTTGCCGTCTACTGATGAAAATTTAAATAACCTCCCTGATATTTACGATTCGCTGTTTTATATCTGGAAGAAGTATTTTGGGAGTAATGTGTACCTTCAGTACCTTGCTTCCAATGATGATTTATACCAACAATTTTTACGGGATGTAGGCAATTGTGCAAATTCGAGTATTGATGTGATACTTACTCCATCATTAAATCGCTTCGAGATTGATGGGTATCCCGAGATGCTTTTACCTATTGTGGATTGTATAAAGAATGTATGCGTTGCGTACCTTAGGCAGGCGGGTATACCTTATGCAGAGAATATCGTAAATACCTTCTTAGCACAAATTGCTCCGAGTATGCAAAGTAGTTTAGTTGAGTGGCTCAATTCATTGGGTATACCAGAAATTACCGATATGAATGGGAATAAGATACCTGATTTTATAGAGGATAGCCTGTGTTTTACCGGTTCCGAGTGTGAATTTGACCTTAATGACAATGGAGTACCTGATTTTATTGAGGATGCAGATGGGGATGGAGTTCCTAATTTCTTGGATTCAGATAGTCGAACCGAGTCTGATAGTGATGGTGATGGAATATCAAATGATTCAGATATTGACGCCAATGGCAATGGGATTCTTGATTATGCGGAAAATTCATCTAATGGATAGGGTTGTGAATGTCTTATAGATGGCGAAAAATAGTATTGTTGTTTACCATAAATTGGGTATGTTTGTGTGGTGTGGGTTTTACTGCGGGATTGTCTATTAATGAAGCGACTGGGACGGTTAATGCTGGTAGTGATATGTTGCGTCAGGTTATGTTGACTGTTTCTTCTACAGAGAAGGTAAGTTCGATGCAGTTCGATATTGAGTATTCTTCTGTGCTTGTGGAGATTACAAATATTGTACTCGGTGCATCGGCGATATCTGCTCAAAAGCAACTTAGTTTTAACAGATTACAACCAGGTAAGGTTAGAGTTGTAATCGCCGGATTAAACCAGAATGTTATTCCGAGTGGTGTTGTCACAGAAGTGCAATGGGCGGTATGTAAATCTGCTTTAGCGGTGCAAACGGAGATTAGGATAACTAATCCTGTGCTTTCGACTCCACAAGGGACGCAAGTGCCTGTCACTACTATTACAAATTGTTCTCTCACGATATTAAGGAATTCATACCATACTGCGGATAAAAATAAAGATTGGAAAATTTCTCTGGAGGAATTACTTAGGGTAATTCAATTTTACAATAGTAGAGGAGTATATTGTGATTGTATATCGGAGGATGGCTACTCACCAAATGCTACAGCCTCGCAAGGTTGTTTTCCACATAGTAGCGATTATTACAATGGGCATGACTGGCGAATTAATCTGTATGAGTTGTTGAGATTGATTCAGATTTACAACTACGGGTCATATCATCCAAGCCCTAACACTGAAGACGGCTTTAGTTTAGGATGATGCTTTAATGAGTAAAGTAATTAAACATAGGTGTAGCAAAGAATGGGCGCAGGTGAACCTTTGTGGGGAAGTGGGAATATTTTTCGCATTTTTGCTTATCATTGCTAATTCTTCGAATGCTGTAATGGTTAGAGTAGATGTTTCTTTTGTAGATGATAATACTGCTTTAGTTTCAGGATACCTCGATATTCAGGAGAGCGAATCGATTAGTGGTGTCCAGATGGACATATCAATTACTCCTGAAGGTTGGTCTTTGGTGGAACTAATCTCAGGTGAGGTGGCAGAGAATGCAGGGAAGGAAGTATATGCTTCTGTGATTGGGGAAGTGGTGAGAATTCTTGTTATCGGGTTTAACAATCAGACTATGACATCGGGGCAGATGTTTAGTATTTTGATAGGTTTAAGCGAGACTACTTTTCCGAGAGACACTAAAATTGTAGTCCTTCACACTGTATTTTCTTCGCCTGATGGGAAAGCAGTAGATGGGGCATCGGTTGTTGAACAAGATAACGATAGTTTTGTGGGAGGTGTGGAAGGAGAGAAATTAAATTCAGACAATGGACAGGCAGGAAATACTAATTCGACAGATAGGGGAAACCAAGAAACCGTAGGCAATGACCCAACAGCCACAGGAGGTGCTCAAGAAACTATTGGGAGCAATGATTCCTTGGGTTATGTGAGGGGAATTAGTAATCAGCAAAATAGTAATACTGTGTTGAGTTCGAACTCCTCTGAATCGAGCAAGAGTTA
The DNA here is from genome assembly GCA_964655185.1 of uncultured Nitrospirales bacterium. Classification (GTDB taxonomy): domain Bacteria; phylum Hydrogenedentota; class Hydrogenedentia; order Hydrogenedentales; family Hydrogenedentaceae; genus Hydrogenedens. The sequence continues at coordinate 14,180 of CAZZMK010000239.1, forward strand.
TGAAGGATATTATGCTGAAGGTTTTGTTCCTTATTTAGGAGAGGATTACCAAGTAGTAATTTCAGGTAGAAGCAAATCTTCAGATGGGAAAGAAATATTTGTAGGATTGGGTGGGAATGTAGTAGTTGCGAAGGATACAGTATCAGAAAGGCAAGAACTTGTTCCTACGGGTAGTGGCTCTTACTATAACGGTTTTGCAAGATTGGAAAGTCTATCTATGCAGAATAGGGAGGCTAATCCATCAGGTCGTGGTTCTAAAGTTAGTTTGCTTCCTAAGGTTGGAAAGGAGATTTACTCAAGTTTAGATGTTAAGAAAAATTGGGAAGGTTATTTACTTGTTCCCATTTCTTCTCCGGAGAGAGATACTGAAACAGAAATTGAATTGTCTAAAAACTTTTATACTCCTGGAACAAGGAGGCAGGAATGGATAAAAACAAAAATGTTCGATTTACGAGAAAATGGAAGTGTAGACCAAAAAGTTTATGGATTTGTCCCATTTACTATTTTTGTTACGATTGTTTTGATTGTAGTAAGTTTAGTACCAAGGATGATAGGTTTGTTAGAAAGAAAAATTTTAGGGGGATAGTTGTTATTTCTGTTGCTTTATTCTCTGTCTTTTCTCAAATTCCTGTTTTTTGTGCAACCATTTCACTTGGGAGTATTAATCTTTCGGAGGGTGAAAGAGAAGGAATTCTTCCTGTTGAGATTGAGTTGAAACCTGGAGAGAAGGTATCAGGTGTACAGTTTGATATAGTAATGCCTACGGGAGTAGTAGTTAAGGAAGTAGCGCAGGGTCAATCTGCTCAGAAGGCGAATAAGATGGCGACCTACAATATGCTAAATGCTTCAACATATAGGGTAATTGTGGCAGGATTAAATAGAGAGATTTTGGAAGACGGACCAATAGCATTGATTAAGTTCGAACTTTCTGAAGTTACTACAAGTAATAAGTATAGGATAAAATTATCTAATGTAGTTCTTGCGGACCCTGATGGGAATTCTGTTTCGAGTGTAATTCAGCATGGGACGATTATAGTTGGAGAGGGGAAATTGTCTCCTTCTGCTCACTCTGCATCTGAATCTTCTTTACCTTTACCTAACGCTAATGAAGCGAGTAAGAAAAAGGCCATTGTTTTAGTTTTTATAGTTGCGGGTTTGTTTGGAATAGTGATGTTGTTGCTAATTTATAGTTTCCTGATAAGAGGTAAGTTGAAGTCAGAAGAACTTCCCCGCAAGGGGAAGACTCATAAGGTGCGTAAAAGGTAGTAGAGATTTAGATAAGAATATTTTCTTGCCAACCTAACTTGATAAGTTCTATTTTATCTTCATCTGCATTTCCTAATTTGAATTTATCCTGGGCTATCTGAATATGGTGAGGGGGTATATATAAAGGTTGTTCTGAACCGAAATGCTCTTTCCTCTTGGCCATAATTATTCTTAACCCTGTAGCATCGCAGGCGACGGGGTCGGTGCCGAAAATCAAACCTTGGTAGTTCCAAGTGTATTCTTTGCTGTAATGGTGAGGACCTTTTCCGTGGAATAGAGGTGTTATCATTACCAATATATTAAGTCTCGTTTTGCCTTTTACAATTGGTAAATCCCATAATCCTGCGAGGTTGGCGCAAGCATCAGGATGCCAGGAAGAAGGATTTGGAGAAAACATAATATAATTCTTTAATAGACTTCCTACACCAGCCCAATGGTGGGTTCGCATGGGTCGTACATTTATCAGAGCAGTACTATTTTGAAATACTGGGTTTCTAAGAACACCTCTATCATCTACTGATACTTTGTCTGCAGGTACTCCGACTGCCATTACCTTAGATTTTAGAATGTCTTCGAGTTCTACAGGTGTCCTGGGAGGACCTGCTACATTACTTTTAATACCTACAATATCGGAAGGCTTGATGATTTTTTCCCAAGCCTCCTTAGGAGAATTTGTCTGGAATAGGGTTTTTATTCCTTCATCAATCATTTGTTCAAGAACAGTTTTGTTTATGCTTCCATCCTCATTAAGTAGGTTTTTATCTCTGATTAATACGACGCGTGATTTTTCACCTGAATACGGTTTGTTAGTTGTTTCTTGAGTATTTGCCTCCGAACGAAGGAATAGGGAAGCACCTGCTATTGTGCTGGCTTTGATGAATTCTCTTCGACTCTGTTTCATTTTTGGTTTCTCCTCTTGTTCATCAGTGCTAAGATTTTTTCTTTATATGTTTTTACTACATTCTTGTCATTAAAGTCCACTATCAGAACGAGGTAATTATTTACTGTGAAGAAAAATGTATTTCTGTGAGACAAGTTTTTTGTGTACCCTTGGTCGGGGTATTCTTTAGTAGATAGTTCTTTTAAGTTTTTTAAGGCTTTTTTTGCATCTTTCTCTGATGGATAACTGACAAGAAACAGGATAAAATTTTCATTATTATTAGATAGTTTATATCTGGCTACCAGGCCTTCACAATTTTCTTTTAATTCAAATGGGTCGTAATCGGAGAGGTAAAATCGAACTTTTAATAAGTCATAATTTTTGAAATAGTATATTTCACTTTTTACTAACCCCTCTTCTGGTAGTAGGTATATAAGATGAGGGGGCTCACCTTTATTCGGTATTTTTTCATCTATATGTTTGCCAATTTTAAGTATAGTTTGTTTCATATTTTCTGATTCGCCGATACCTGTAATCACTATGAAATATTTATCTTTCCAAAAAGTTAGTGAATTGCTCATTAATTCTGATTCATTCCCTATATTAGCATCAGGGAGGTCTCTTATGTCATTGTGGTAGGCACCGTAGGCAGAGGCACTTGAGCCCATATCAAATATGTCTATTATAATTTCTTCTTTGATAGTATTTTTGTATCTGTATACTAAGACTTCCTGGACGCCAAGAGCCCTGTATACTTCTGCATTTCCGTCAATGTAGTCGAATAGATTTTCTGCATTGTACTTCTTGGGGCTTGGAGTTTCTAATTGCCAACCGTTAATTTGTTGAGGTAAGTTCAGTGTATTTTCCAAATTGGTAGCCACGGTGGACATAGTTAGAATTAGTATATAGCAAAGCATACTATATCCTTAAGTTTGTTTTTAAAACGAATCTTGTTGTATTTCTATAATACCAGAATATATGGGATAGGGTTGATGAGTTTATAAATTTTTTGTTTGTTTCTTTTTCGTATTTCTGATATAATATTTTGCTTGCAAGTGTTCTCTTTATAAGCCCCATAACTAATTTAAACTAAAAACATTATAAGGAGATTGTAATGAAGTTAAGAACTTACGAAGCGCTGTTCATCGTTAGTCCGGAAGTGGAAGACGATGACATCCAGGCGATAGCCCATGAGACTGAGAATCTCATTTTG
>CAZZMK010000240.1:0-11235 GCA_964655185.1 uncultured Nitrospirales bacterium
TACCCTTTGTTGGAGACGTGTAATTGGTTGTCGCTCAATTTGCATTAATTGGCTTATGATTGTATTAGTATCAAGCCCCGATACTAAGCCCCCAATGCTGAAGTTAGAAGACATGCTCTTGCCTCCTCAATTGCTCTATTCAATTTAATTATACAACATTTCTAAAAGAATTATCGGCAAATTTTTGTAAAACTTTAGCATAATTTCAAAAAATAGTTGGATGTTTTCAATAAAATCAATTAATATAATATTAGTATTATTACCACTCTTCTTCGTCGGAGAGAGTATCTTCCGATATGGTGGGAGGATTTTCTTTTAAGAAAAAAGGTGAGATGAAAATTCCCCCTATGAATCCTCCTATATGAGCCCACCATGCTATACCTCCCGCTTCGGGAAAACCTAACGATACAACGCCATTAAAGAGTTGGCTTAGAAACCAAAAAACTCCAAGTAATATGGCAGGAACTTGGATGAAGAGTGGGTAGAATAAGATTGGAACAATGCATAACACTACTGCGGTAGGGAAAAGGGCAATGTATACACTCATAATTCCCGCTATTGCACCTGATGCACCGACGCAAGGAATCTCAGATGTGGGGAAAATAAAAACTTGAACAATACCTGCAATTATGCCTGATAGAAGATAAAACAGAATAAATCGGATATGTCCCATTTTATCTTCTACATTATCTCCAAATATCCAAAGAGCCCACATATTGGAAATTAAGTGAAAAAGTCCACCGTGTAGAAATTGGTAAGTAATAAGATTAATTAGTCGGAAATCTGATGGAAGGAGTCCCCATTTCAGAAAGAATTTTTTGAGAAGAGGCTCAGGAAGTGAAGCATAGTTAAAGTATAAATAGATATTTGCGAGAATAATAAGAATTACCGCTATGGGATAAGAATTTCGAGGATTTAGGTCTCGGATAGGAATCATTACAAAAACTTTCTATAAGTAAATAGTATATTATTTCAGGGGTATTTTATCCCATATTTTTGTATTTACTCAACAGAGTTTTTATATTTTGAGCCTTCTCTTTATCCATTACGAGGACAGTATTTCCTGCTACTGCTATCACAAGGTTGTTAACACCCAAAGTAGCAACTGTTATTCTTTCGTTTTCCGCATTATATATTATGGTATTTGATGTTTGCTCAGTGATGCAATTACCTTGGAGGATGTTTCCATTTTTGTCTGCAGGAAAAATCCTTTCTAGAGATGTCCAAGAGCCGAGGTCATCCCAGAAAAATTCTGCCTTAACCATTACAATATTAGGTGAGCGTTCCATCAAGGCATAATCGATGGATATATCGGGCAGTGAATTGAAAATCTCTTTGATTTTGTCCTGATTATTTTCCATTAGAGCCTCTTTCAATTTAAAGATAGTTTCATAATGGACAGGGCTGGCTAATTTAAGTTCGTTTAGGAACGTTTCTAACTTCCAGAAGAACATTCCACTATTCCAAAAATAATTACCTTTTTTAACATATTCTTTTGCTTTTTCAAAGGTCGGCTTCTCGTGAAATTTAGTAACTTTCTTAATACCATTTTCTATTTCTTCAGCGGATTCAATGTATCCGTAACCAGTCTCGGGCCTTGTCGGTACTATGCCCATAACACCTAATGAAGGGTTATTTGAGACAAATTCAACAATTTTCTTAACTGCTTCAAGAAACTTATCAACAGGTGAAATTCTATGGTCAGCAGTAAACACTGCCATTACATAATTGCTTGCATCATTTCCATATTTTGCGAGGATGTGTGAAGTTGCAAATGTTAAAGCACCCGCCGCATTTCGTCGTGATGGCTCTGCTAATACTTGATTTTCGGGGCATAGATTTAGTTTATTTAAGAGTGGTTTAAGTGTTTCGGATGTGGCAATCCAAATATTTTCAGTAGCAGTGAGAGGGCGAATTCTATCTACAGCGTCTTCTATTAGTGTTTTCCCATCTACCCCGAATGGAAGTAGTTGCTTAGGTCTATCAGGGGTGGAAAGAGGCCAAAATCTTTCTCCAATACCTCCTGCCATGATTACAGCAAGTAATTGGATACCAAATTTTGAGTTTAGATTGGCACACATAGTACTTCTCCCTTGTTAAAATTATTTGACCTTGTTCTCTCCTCCCATATATTAAACGAAATAACCTATAGAATGGAATTATTTACTGAAATAAGCAATGATGCTTTTCGCTAAAGCCTCCGCAAATTTTTGTCGCCATTCGGGATTAGTAACATTAGATAAATCTTTGTCATTTTTCAAGTTTGCAGATTCTATAAGAACCTTGGTAGGTATTTCTGTATTTCTAAGAACTGCAGGAACATAAGTACTTTTTGGAGACCTGTTAATTATTTCTTGAATAGGGTCACCCATATTATATATGACTATATTGTTTTTTTTGAGATTGGATATGAATATATGTGCAAACCTATGGGAACATTCCTTGTCTTTGATTTTTTCGCTTGCATTCAATATTCGCGGTTTATTGTCTCTCCATTCCGCAAATGATTCAAATTTAATTATATTGCTTTTTGGGTATTCTATTTCTTTTCTGTGAGATGAGGAAGGCACAAAAACCCTTGTTCCTCTATAACTGGGAGGAAGAGAATCGAAATGGATACTAATAAACACCATGTTCTCTTTTGGTATACCTATTGCCTCATTTCTTCTCATTATGCTATTTGCTAATATCCATCTGAGATTTGCTGAACCGTCTTTTTCGCGTGGCTTATAGGGTGGCGTTACGAGAATGACTTCATCCTCATCAATTTCGAACCTTGAGCCGTTATATACTTCAAATCCACGAGAATTATCTCGGAGAGTTAAGTAAACTCTCGCCGATGTATGTTCTTGAAGATATTTCATTACTCTTATTGCTATGTCGTAGTTTAACTCATCCTCGAAAACATGCTTAATTTTTTGTGATGCTCCAACGTCCCTTCCTCCGTGACCTGGGTCTAAAATTACCACTATATTTTTTAGTTCCTCTCTTCCTTTCGATTTTTTCTCGGATTCTTCTGCAAGTTTATTTACTGACGGATGAGAAATTCCACTTACCAATTCGGGCTTTATATAACTAATAGGAATTTTAACAATCGTACCTTGTTTTATCTGCCTTTCAGATGTAAGTCCACTTCTTTTCATAATCTCCTTTGAAACAAAGACTTTTTCCTTTTCTGTTTTGCAGAAAGTGAAGCGAGGAATAACATCTCTGTAAATTAACTCGCCCTTTTTAATCTTGTATGTTACATATTCGCCTTTTGCATCCTTCCCATATTTAAGTTCTGGATGATGAACTTTAATTTGCTTTTGCTGGGTAATAGAGGATGAAGAAGGTAGAGTATTATCGGGTGGAACTTGTGTCACACAATCTTCTTTTGGGTCTATGGGGACAAGAACTGGAAATTTATTTTCTGCATGGTATGTCTTTGTTCTCAATTCTTTGAGCAGAAGTTGGGTTGGAATTATGATTTTCTCGTTTTCTTTCAGTGGTAGAGTTTTGGATTTATTATATGAGCAGGAAATTATTTTATCAGCGTTCTCTGGTCTGCCAGTAAGGGCTGTGCTGATGAAACTTAAACCATCTCTATTGAGAGAATACCCGCGGGGTACAATATGAATCCAACCTTCTTTAGTAATATTGTCCTTCTCGAAGAGTTTTGTAAAAACTTGGGAATATAAAGAGGTTTTGAATTTATAAAGTGGAATTACAAAAGAATTCGTTTTTTGATATACCTTTGCATCGGCGGGATTTTGAAGGTTAGATGCAAGCCACTTATTCAAATTTTTAGCAGAGTTAGAATAGCATTCTATGAAGATTTTATAAGAGGGGTAGCAAACTGCATATATTCCAGGTTCTAATTCCGCCCTAATTTGTTGAGCAAATATAGGGAAATTCAAAGATAAAAATATAGCAACGACTACAACATATAGTATTACTATATATTTGTGTATTCGTCCCAATTTCAATTTGCCCTTTCTAATCAGTATTCTTCTAAACTTCATGAAAATTATAATACTGTAAGTATAGAATGTCAACTCAAATAAATTTAATAAAGTCTATATATTGTATTTTTACTAATTAAGATAAATCCCAAATATAGCCCAAATATAGAATTGCGGGTTTATGTAGTGTTTGGATATAAATCAGTCTTGGTTAGTAAAAATTACGATTTTCGACCACTTTTCAGATAAAAATCTGTAGGCTAGTGTTAGGCTAAGTACACAAATATAGATAGTGGCACCAATCCAAGAACCAATAGCACCCATTTTTAATACAAATCCTAAAATGTATGAGAGTGGTAGGAAAAAAGTATATGCAACAATTACCATAGTCCACATGACCCATTTAGTATCTCCAGCACCTCTTAGGGCTCCGAGACATATTATATTAATAGCATCGAATGCCTGGAAGAATGCTGCGAGGATTAGTAGCAGATGACCAAAATGAATTACTTCTGGGTCTTTACTGAAGAGTATGGAGATAAGTTTTCCTCCAAGGACTCCTATGATTATTCCCATACTAACCATATATGCCATACATATACCCAGAGCAACAAATACACGATGTTTTGCGACATTTATTTTTCCCCTTCCAATCCATTGCCCTACGATGGCGGAGATACCTATACTTACAGCGATTGCAGGCATGAAACATAAATGCATAAAACTAATAGCAATATTGTGCGAAGCAAGTGAAACCGCTCCGAACCTTCCTATTACAAAACTGGTGAATATACTCCAATTGCAGATGTCTAAAAACATCCCAATTCCAGCGGGTATCCCAATACGTATCAATTCTTTCATTCTTCGCCACTCAAATGAGGTGTATTTTCGGGTTCCAAATTTTTCCGCATATTGGGGACTTAAAAATAGTCCGAAAAGTAGGATTGTTTGAGCCCATTGAGAAATTACAGTAGACAGACTTGCACCTGCAATTTCGAGGCGAGGAAAACCAAATTTGCCAAAGATTAGTAAATAGTTGAGCACTATGTTTAATATATTCCCAAATACGGAAGAGTACATCGGTATTTTAGGTTTGCTAATAGAGGGGAAAAAAGAAGCAAGAGCACTGCCCATAGCCATTGGGAGGTAGCCTAAAAGTCTAATTCTAAAGTAAATTAACTCTTGTTTTGTAACTTCTGGAGTATGTCCCATTAATGTAAATATTTCATCTGAGAAGAAATATAGTAGTAATGCAAGTAGGATGGAGGAGAAAGAAAGGTAAATTCCTTGCCAGGCATATCGGGCGCAATTGTGAAATTGACCTCTACCATACGATTGCGCAACAAAAGTCCCAACGCAACTTATAATTCCGAGAATGAAGGTACTTAGAGTGTAAGACCAGATTCCTGCAGAACCTATCGCTGCAAGGGGTACGGTTCCAAGTTGAGCAACCATCCATTTATCAAAGAATTCCATTACCGTGAATGATAAGGAACCTAAAACAATGGGCCAGGAGATAAAGATTACTTCCTTAGCCGATTCTTTGAGTGAGAATAGTTGCTTTTCATCAATTTGTGAGGTCATAATGTTATGATGAATTTATTGTTTTTTATATTTAAAGTTTTTGAAAAAGTATTATAGTATTCTCTCAAAAATTGGACAATTTAGGGTCTCTATTTATGGCAAGAGTTGCTTTAATTATAGATGATGCAAGGAATAAGATTACTCTTAAGGCTATTCTGGAGTCGAAGGGGAATATTATAGATAATGATAAATTTGAGGTGGTCTTTACCGATAAATATGATGTAGCAAGGAAATTTTGTCAGGATTATCCAGTTATTGTTCTTGCAACTGCCTCTCAAATTACTTCTGCTGTGGAGTTAATGAAGTTAGGTGTATTTGGCTATATTTTTGTTCCTTTTCAGCCTGATGAGGCAAATATAATGGTGGAGAGAGCCATTGTTTACTGGAAAGGTTCGGGTAGGCCTGTTGATGAGTTTAGGACAAAAACTTTGAGAGAGGTAGAAATGGAGTATGTTAGAAAGGTGTACGCGGAGTGTGGTTTTTGTAAGCAAGAAACGGCGCGAAGATTGGGAATAGGAAGGAATACACTATGGAGAAAACTTAAGCAATTAGAGATTAAGAAGGATTTAAACAGTCGAAAATAATAAATGATTTGTCCTTAGTATCTTTTAGATTCTCAAATTCTCTATTTATTTTGGGAGGTTAAAATAAATTTTATTTATGACATTTAAGAAATGGGTTATAGTTTCAACATTTTCTCTGTTCTTACCATAGTCATATAATGCCCCGCGTATAGCAGGTCTGGATTCTATTTTTATTAAGGTTTGGGGACCGCTTTCTGAAACCAATGGCTTAATGTGAAAAGTTATGTTTTCACCTAAACTTTTCCAACTCATACCTACTCGCACCTTTATTATACCTTCTATAGGGTCTGCTTTTTTTACATAAGCATGTTTCAGAAAAGACACACTTTCCATACAAAGGAAGAAACTCATATCGTAATTATAGGGCAAGGTTAAACTTCTGGTCTGAAAAATTCCATTGTCTTCAATTGTTTTGGAGTGCAAAATTCCTTGTCGAGATAAGGTTCTATATTTCGTAACTGCAAATCTTATATACGCTAATACTATTCCTATTATGAATGATACGAGCAATATAATGAATATATCCTCAGGTGGAAGCGTAAACTTGGGGGAGGTAGTAACGTTAAGAATTAGATAACATGCAAAGAGTATGATGAAAATTATTGAGGAATACTTAAAAGTTGTTTTGCCAAAATCCTTCTGGCTACTTGTAGAACTATTTCGTTTTTCCATACACTTTTTGATAATAGACTTTTGAGTTTCAGTTTATACTAATCTTTGTATCTAATTGAAGTATAATTATAGAAAATTAAGGGTGCTAAAAATGAAATTAAATCTTATTTTGCAAAGTGTTGTGATAGTTTTGATGTTATTTCTTGTTAATTCATTGGCATATTCTACTATAGTAGATGTATCTTTTGAAAAAATTAGATTAACACCGCCTCTTTGTGCAGATGTATTTGATTTCGTAGTGATGGGGGATAATCGCCCCTCAGAGCCAGGGAACATACCTGATGTTTTTGTAAGGATGATAGAGGAGTGGAATATTCTAAAACCCTCTTTTATTATCGATGTAGGTGACCTAATACTTGGTGGTTCTGCTCACCTGTTAGATGAGCAGTGGAATGAATTTAAATCTTTAGTTAATAAGATTGAAAGTCCTTTTTTCCCAGTGCCCGGAAATCACGACATCTCGGATAGATTATCTGAAGAAATTTATAAATCGAGGATAGGTCCTACTTGTTATGCGTTTAGTTATGGAAACTCAAGATTCATTATTTTGAATTCGGAAGAGCCTGGTCAAATAGATTCTCTCTCTGAGGAGCAAATTGATTGGTTAAAAAAAGAACTTGCAAATATTAAATCTAAACATATATTTGTTTTTCTTCATAAGCCGTATTTTCAAACAAAACCAGAAAAGTGGAGCACGGTAGAGAGTTTGTTTTTACCTTTCCCAAGTGTTTATGTTTTTGCAGGACACGACCACAGGTACTTGTATTATGGTAGAAAGGAGGGTATACATTACATTATTAGCGCAGGTGGTGGAGCGGAGATAAGGCGTGATGAGGAGGAAGGAGGATTTCATCATTATTTACTCGTTAAAGTTAGAGGTGCTCAGGTAAGTTGGTCCGTTATCCGACCAGGTAATATATTGCCGATGGATGTAGTTACTCAAGAGAAAGTGGAGAGAAGAGAAAACTGGAGGGAGATATTTAGATTTCCGCCGGTGGAGTGTGGTTGGGGGGAACCTGTGAAGACAAACATTATTATGAATATTAATAACCCATTTAATGAAGATGCGGAAGTGAAAATTGATTGGTCTATACCTCAAAGTTGGCAAGTTAATACAACTTTACCCGAACTATTTACTTTGAGAAAGGGAGGAGTTGCACCGCATAGTTTAAGTCTGACTTGGATTCCCACTACTGATTTCAAAATTTATCCTGTGCCAGAGATGAAAGTGTGGATTAAACAGGGTAATGAAGAAATTTCTTTTAGTTCGTCATTAATGATTTCGCCAGTAATTTCAATACCTGAATTACCAGATAGTATCTTAATAGATGGAGATTTATCGGATTGGAATTTTGTTCCCTCATACCCTGTGTTATATCCTGCAAATTTTGATGTTTTTCAAAATACGCAGGATTTGCAAGCGAATTGGAGGGGTGGATGGAATAAAAATGGAGTTTATATGGCTGTAGAGGTCCTTGATAATGAATTTTACCAGCCGTATTCAGGGGACATAGTTTGGTGTGCAGATAATCTTGAACTTTTTTTAGGAGAGTGGGAATGGAGTCTTTCGTTGACTTCAAAGGGTACGGAGGTTTTTATGTATGAAGGACCTAATCGTGAAGAAGAAACGTTAAACGAGGTTGTAAAACTTGCAGTTAATCGGAAAGGGAATTACATCTATTATGAAGTGCTTTTCCCACCTTCTGAAGTTGCACCTCTGAGTTTGAGTAAAGGGGAAAGGGTTACTTTCTCAATTATAGTAAATGACCTCGATTCGCAAGGGCCGTTAAATAATAGGCATTGGCTTGAGTTTACGCCAGGTGCGGGCTCTGGTAGAGAGGACTTTCCCCGCTGTGTACTTGTATTAAAATAATTGGAGGTTCCACAACTAAGGATTATGGCTAATTATTAAAATTAAAGAAAGTTTCTTGGTAAGTTAAATGAGCAATAATTTTAGAGTTTTTTCTACTAAGGTCATAAAGATTGTGAAAAGAAGCAAATTTCTTCAAAGCTTTCTTGTTGCGCTTTTTGTTTTGATAGCAGTTCAGATTTTTACTATAGGTGTTTTAAGCGAGCAGTTGCCAATTGATGTTGCCAAGCCGTACTACCATGACTCAAAGAGTTTTGTGTTTGAGCCGAGAAAAACATTGGCGATTGATAATGTGGATGGCTCTGTTAACATTGTTGCATCAAATAGAACTAAAATATTAGTTAATACGGAGGTAAAAGGTTATCCACGAAGATTCAAGGATAGGGAAAAGGTAGAAAGATTTGCCAAAACACTATTTCAAGTAATAGAGAGTGACCGCAGGATTTCTATTGAAACAGAGCCGAGGGGTAGACCTGAGGGGGTAGAGTTTAGAATAGATTATCAAGTATTTGTGCCACCTAAAATAAATATAGAGATTAACTCTATGGGGCGTGGAAGTATAAATATTGGTGAAGGGTGTGGAGATATTTTTATACGAGCCAACCAGAGCGATATATATATAACCAAGCCTTTGGGGAAAATAAATGCTCAAACTATACTTGGTAGAGTTGACATAAGAGGACTCCTCTCCGATTCAGAGATACAGACAATAAATGGGTCAGTATATATCGAGGCAGAGCGTGGGAAATTAAAGGTAAACTCAATTAATGGCAATGTGCAATTAAATATTTTATCTCAAGGGGTTGAATATTGTGATGTGAGTGTTACTAATGGTAATATTACTGTAAATATACCTGAACTTTATGAGGGTTCAATCATTGCGAAAACTCACCGTGGCTATATTTCTTCTGATTTTCAGTTAGGCGATATTATGCCGGGTACTCAGGTGCGTCAAGTTGAATTTCAGCGGGGACAACCAAAATTCAGTTTGAAATTGACAAGTATGAATGGCAAAATATTAATATCAAGATTAGTTAAGGATTAGTTAAAGATTATATAAAATTTTTATGGTTTTAATTTAACATTGTTCATAAGGTGTTAAATAATGTTAAAGAAACTGCTAAAGGTTTTCACAGGAGGCTCTGAGGGGACAGTAGCGGTTTATCCCCGAACAGCAGAAAAAGAGCAACAGATAACGGATATTGAATTGGTAAAGAGGAGTCAAAGAGGGGATACGGAAGCTTTTTCAGAGTTAGTAAGGAAGTATCAAACAGTTGTGTACAATCTTGCTTATAGGTTTATGAGAGATAGAAATCTAGCGGAAGATATGGCGCAAGAGGCTTTCGTTAAGGCATATAAGCATCTTAGTGGTTTTCGCGGGGATTGTGCTTTCGCTACCTGGCTTTACAGAGTTACCTGTACGGTATGTATTACCGAACTGAACCGACGAAAAAAACGGAGTGAAGTCGAATTTGAACCAAATATTTATGAAACCGGATATGAAGAAAAACATTCTGATAAAGAGATAGCAGAGAAGATAAGAGAATGTGTTACGCATTTACCTCCGAAATATGCGACAGTTATTACATTATATTATCTAAACGGTATGTCCTACGAGGAAATAGCAGAAATTATGGACATTCCTGTAGGTACACTAAAGACTTGGATGTTTCGTGCAAGAAAACAGTTAAAAAAGATTGTTGAAAGAGAGGTATTTCCTGATGAAGAAATTTGATGAAAAAGAACTCGATATAATGATAGAAGAAGCACTACGGGGGGAGAAGTTTTTGACTCCGCCTCCTACTTTGTATTCTAAAGTTATGAAGAGGGTTAAAATTTATCAACTCCAGCAAAGAGAAAAGTTGAGATTTAAGTACATTATGTGGGCATTTGGGGTTACATTATTTGCCGTGTTTGCAGGGGTGATATTCTCTTTGTTGTTTTATAAGTGGTATGTAATGTACTGGTATGGTTCGGATGCGGTTGGAGGGTATTTCGATTATTACCGAACTACATTCCAAACTCTTTGGCTAACCTATCAGGGGTCATACTCGCTTATCCTCACGCTTGTCCTTACCGCTACAACTATAGTCCTGCTTTTTATCCCTTGGGCAAAGCACCCGAAAATCTAATATTCCCTCTCTCTTAATAAACTTATCTTATTTTTCATGCGTTTTTTTGATATACTAAAATATTTTCCCTTGATGATAAAGAACGAGATTGCCTGTATAATCATAATGGGTAGCGAAGTACGCTTTTTGTGAATAAATAATAAATTCAGGAGATAATTATGGGTAATATATTTATTTCGAAGGGTGCAATTGTAGGAATATTGATACTTGTTCTGTTGGTAGCCATAGGTATAACTATGGCGTTTTTCTTTGCTCCGCAGAAGGAAGAAGCACCACCGAGGTCTAAGATAGCGTATCAACCTAAACCTGAAAATAAAGAGCCAACAAGGACTACAAAGCAAGTAGATGAAGTTGTTTCTGACTTACCATCTTCTTCAGCAGATTTGGCTGAGAAGCAAGGGAGAGATGTTGAAAAAGATATTGCATCGATTGCTCAGGCTCCTGTTGAC
>CAZZMK010000241.1:0-5982 GCA_964655185.1 uncultured Nitrospirales bacterium
ACCTCTTCTAAATTATATGCTCTTGCAAAGTATGCAAATGCAGGATGGTATACAAAAAATTTTCTACCTTTATATGGTTCAAGCATTGATTGTATTTTCTTGTCTACTTCTTCAAGTCTTTTTATGAACTTGTCATAATTGATTTTGTATTCCGTATTTTGTTGAGGATTGTGTTGTATTAACTCATCAAGAATATTAGAAGCGATTATTTTTATATTATCAGGGCACAGCCAGCAGTGGGGGTCTTTATGTTCATCATCAATTTCTTCGTTATTAAGAGAATGGTGATGAATATGGCTTGCTTCTATCCACTTTATACCATTTGTAACATCTACACATTTGACAGTAGATTTGGTTTGTTTTATGACTCTAGTTATTTTTATTTCAAATGGGAAATGAGTATGAAAAAATACGTCCGAGTGGGAAAGTCTCTCCAGAACTACAGGGGATATATCAAAAGTATGTGGGTCAGCGTTAGGAGGAATTAGAATTTCTATGGAATCTGCATCGGTTTTTAACGATTTTACTATACCAGCCACAGGTGGGATGCCCGCAAAGATTGTTAATCCCTCTCCACAAGAACTTCCTGACACGACAATGACAAAGGAGATAGCAATGATATTTAAAGCAAAGAATTTCATATTGATTGGCAATTTAATTTAGATGCACTTGGTATTTTGTTTTTCGGTATAAGAACAATTTAAGTGGCGGTGATTACATTTCTTACAAATCACTATTTCGTGGGTTTTCAAAAATTCTTCGATGTGTTTTTTTTGCTCTGGGTTCAAAAGCCCTGTTCCACCACAAAGTGGACACACGTTACTTAGAGCAAGTAGTATAGCATTTCTAATGAACTCGGACCTATTAGGTATGCCTTCGAGTGCATTCCATAAAGCCTTGTCTACTTTGAAGGAGATTACTTGTTGTTCGATTGAGTGCGACATATTACATCCCCTCTTATTTGGTAATACTTTTTAATACCATATCTGAAGTGAGATTGTCAAATTGAAAAAGAGGAACCAAATTGGAACTAATTTGCTCTACTGAAAAATATAGCAAAGAATCTGCTAATTTTTGTTTTCTTAGTAATTCGCTTTAATAATTGTTGTAGAATTTATATGTGATTTAAGAAGAAAAATATATACATATACCTTTCCCAGTTGTTATGAAGCGAAAAGTCGTTTATATATTGTATTGGTTTTATCTTGTAGTAATGTGGGGGGTAGTATTGTGTTTATCTTTAGAGTTAGGGTTTAGATTGATTTTGTGGGGTGCTAATTATGTTTATAGGCCATTGTTTGAGTTGCAGACAAGGAAGGTTTATGGGATGGCACCAGCAGATGAAAGAGGCTCGAGGCTCGGTAGAAAGGTTTACGACAGTGCGGACTGGTTGTTTTCATCTGCTGATAAGGCACAAGTCTCAAGAGACAATATAGATTGCAAAGAAGAATATTTGCTTACGCTGGACGGCATAGTTAAGGCTGAGTTTGAGACGGGCGGACAGATAATATACATCAAAGGTGACCCAATTTTGAGAAACTATTTGAAGAGTGTTTTTCAAGGTAGGCGAATGGGCTATTATTCTCCTGAATGGGACGAGGTAATAACTTCGGTAAAAACTCGGGTTGGTTTGCCTATTTCTAAGAGGCTAAGGTTCGAGAGTCAATTTGTGCATTACTATGAGGTAAATGTAGAAGCACACTCAAATGTAATTACCCTTGTGGCGAAGGAGGTGAGGGATAATTATCCATACTCACTTTGTGGAGAAAGGTCTAATAGTGACCCAAATTCAACTTGGCTTGTCCCTTTTTATGCATATAAAACAAATTGCCGTCCTGAAAATGGTATTGCCCAGTACAATAACTACGGTTTCCGTGATGATGATGTGGTTGTACCTAAACCTGAAGGGGTGATAAGAATTGTATGTGTAGGGGGGTCAACTACTGAGGAAGGAAACACCAATTCCACAACTTACCCGAATATAATGGAGAAAAAACTGAGGGATTATTTTCATACGGACAAAATAGATGTTATAAATGCGGGGATATGCGGGATTCGTTCATCTGGAGAGATGAGGAGAATTTGGGACTATCTCGAACTACAGCCTGACCTATTATTGTATTACAATGCAGTTAATGATATCTGTTACGCTTATTTTCCAGAGTGGCTAACTCTGCCGAACCATTTTAGAAAATGGTTAAAAAATTCAAGTTTACTTAATTATGTTTTCAATGAGAAACATCTCCCTTCGGATGATTACATTATAGAATACTTTTACGAAAACATATTTACTCATTTAGGTGCTATGCACTGTGCTTGCAAGAGTAAGGGGGTGGATATGGCAGTATGTAGTTTTGCGTATCCTACACTGAAATGGTATGAGATAGTGGGGAGGCTTTATTATGACTTTAATCTCAGGAATGTATGGCTTGCGGAAGTAAGAGATGAAGCGCTTATTACGTTCAGGACTTATGTTAAGGTTATCGATATTTATAATAAAGAATTGAGGAAATTTTGTGAGGAGGAAGGGATTATTTATATACCTGTAGCAGAAGAGTTCAAGGCGGGGATGAACCATTTCTTTGATGTTTGCCACATGACTCCGTTGGGTTTAGACGTTAAAACCGATATTATCGGCTCCTATGTAGCGCGTTGGCTCGAGAGCAAGGGATTGAAACGATAGTCATATCTATCGATGCATTATGAATATTTTGTAGAATACTGTTATATATCGCTGTTCGAAGTGAGTTATAATTTTATTGAATAAAGTCGAGGAGATAGAAAGTTGAAAATTCCGCGAACAATATCCCAGAAGTTTATAAAGAAGTATTTGGAAAATAAACAGTATTCTTTTCTGTCTTCACATTCCGTACAAGTATGCAAGATAGCAATTGAGATTTTTAAGCATACAAAATTTTTGCATAACTTGGGGAAGAAAGAGAAAAAATTATTGGCTTATGGCGCTCTTCTTCACGATATAGGCTATATCAAGGACGCAATAAGGCATAATAAGTATTCGCGAGATATCATTCTCAATATAAAGATTCCCGATTGTAGTAAGACTGAGCAAAAGATGATAGCGTGTATAGCAAGATACCATCGTGGGGCATACCCAAGTCCTACGCATAAAGTCTACCGTGATTTGAATGAGAACGAGAGAAGAATAGTGGATATGCTCTCTGCAATTTTGAGGATTGCGGATGGATTGGATTATACACACCAGGGTTCTGTGAGGGCTATGAATGGGAAGTTTGATAAAAGTACCAATAGCGTGGTGCTTGAGGTTGAGTTCAAGCGGGGAACTTACTATACAGTTGACCTTGAGAGGGCGAAAAGCAAGGCTGATTTATTCTCGCATGTTTTCAGAATTCCTGTAGTGATAAAGCAAAAATGATTCCCCCGATTGTATTTGCTTTTGAAACCAGAAGTGGGGAGAGCGGGTATAAATTTATAAAGAGAAAGGGCGAATTATGTTTGCTCAAAAGTTCATTTGGACAGTTATTGCTGTCGTAATTATTCTATTTCTGGCTGAGGCAAGTAGTGATACTCCTGTTGATGCAGGTAAGTGCCCGATTCCATTGTGGAAGAAGGCGGAAATTTTTCAGACGGATATGGAAGAGAGGTTTTTGCTCAATGGGCAGGCTCTGTGTAAATTGATACTTCCAAGAAAACCCGACCGCGGAATCTCTTACAATATGCCTGATAATGCATATATGACGGGGATATATGTTGGCACACTCTCTATGAAATACCAGTGCACGAAGGATGATGCTGACCTTAAGAAACTACTCCAGTCAATTGATGCCCTACATATACTTTGCCGAGTGAGTGGAGTTCCAGGTTTGCTTGCTCGTTCTGCTATACCTGTGGACTCTACTTGGGAAGATGATGGTATATGGCGAGTCTCCCCAGACGGAAAATATCGTTGGCGTGGCGATGTTAGTAGTGACCAGGTGGATGGTGTGATGTTCGGGTTTTCGTGGGCTTACGACACAGTAAAGGACGAGGCGGTCAGAAAAGAAATAGCAAAAGATGTTACCGCAATAGTTGAACACATTCTAAGTCATGATTTACGAATTGTCGATGCAGATGGCAAGCCTACAACTTGGGGCAAGTATTTCCCACTCTATACCCGCATAGAACCACTAAACGCTCTTCTTTGGCTCCAGGCACTAAAGATAGCATATCAGGTATCCCAAGATGAAAAGTATGATAAGTTATACAAAGAGTATGTATTCGATAAAAAGTATGGCGAAAGGGCTGTAGAAGCACGGCGGAATCTTGACCCGACCCGAAAAGGGTTTGTTAATCATTCTGATGATGTGCTCTTTTTTCTCGGAGTTGAGCCGTTGCTTAGGCTTGAGACTGACCCACAGATAAGGGAATTCCACTTAAGGGCTTTCAAAAAGGGATGGGAAGGCTCTAATAACTACCCGGGACTCAAACCAGAAGCAAACCCAATTCATTCCTTTCTTGCAGGTAGGTATTTAGGGGATACCTCGGAGGTAGAAAATGCTATAAGAACGCTCGAATGGTTTCCTTTCACGATAAAGTGGAATCAAGACACAATAAAGAAATACGAAGAGCGATTCGGTATGAAACTTACCTGGGATGTGTTGAGTCCTGAGCCAATTAAAGGGAAGCCAATACCCATAGATAGAAGAGAAAAAACTTGGTCTACTTGGGTTCAGGACCCATACCATTCTGCAGGTGACCCGAATGAATCTCATCCACTGGAATACAACGGACACGATTATTTGTTAGGCTACTGGTTAGGGAGATTCTACGGTTTTATCTCGCCTGAACGGTAGTAAATCAGTCCGATATTGAAGTTTGGGGTATAATATTCAAAACAGTAAAAAGGTGTTGTGTCGTTGTAATGCGAAATTTAATTGTATCCGTGCTATTTGTCTTTTTACCGCTATTATCCACACTTTCGTATCCTGACGAGATTGAAAGTGTAAAGTTTAGTCATTTCTATATTTATTTTAACAAGGTTGATAGAGACCAGGCTCAGATTTGCGGTAATGTTTTAAGTAAAGCGTGGGATGAGTTCAATGTTTATTTTCATTTACCACCTGAACCTATTTATGTTTTCATAATTCGCTCACCTGAAGATTTTTCGAAATTCACCGGCGGTAAGTCTCCTTTTACATTTAGCGGATTCGCTAAACCATCTCGAAACCAAATAATTGTCAAGTCACCTAACCTACGCAAAAGTGGCGAGGATTTTGCGGGGACTTTGAGGCACGAACTCGTGCATATTCTGCTTTCGCGGGCGGGGATTGAACAGAGGATACCGCTTTGGTTCAATGAAGGTATTGCGATGTACCTCGCAAATGAATATCACTGGGGTACGCGACTTAGAATGGCTTATATATTGCTTACAAACAGACTTGTAGACTATAAAGACCTCGACAGGGAATTAGTATTGAGTAGTTCTCCAGATGCTACTGGGAACGCATATGTACAATCCTTGTACCTAACACAACTTCTGGTTGCAAGACTTGGGGAGGAAAAATTCTGGAGGTTATTGGATGAGTGCAGAAGGAAGGATTTTGCTACCGCATTGAAAGATGTGGCTGGGATGTCCATTGCGGATTTCATAAGTGAGTTTAAGAAATCTTTGTGGATTGTGGCTATCTTCGGTGCTTTAGCAACAGGCTCCATTTTCACGCCTCTTGCAATAATGGCGATAATTGCATTTTTTGCAATCAGACATAAAAATCAACAGAAACTGAAACAGTGGGAAGAGGAGGAAAGAGAGGACGAAGAATTAGGCATAAGGCGAATCCCGTGGGAACACATCCTCTCCGAACCATACGAATTCGAACAAGACGAAGAAGACCGCCCGTGGTAGGGGCGACCGGCCGGCCGCCCCTACCGGGCACGCCTATTCGCAACCCGTCGACCAGGACACGATCCCCCAGAGCACCCCTCCCCCCCCCCTCTCCAAACAACGGCACGCAACGCAGGAGCGCC
>CAZZMK010000242.1:0-3112 GCA_964655185.1 uncultured Nitrospirales bacterium
CGTAAAAGCGACTACTGATGTGTAAGGGCCGCCTTCCGTCCACCATATAGGTTTTGTATTTGTTAAAGTTCTCATATCTGTCTTTTAGTTCTTACCCATTTTCCAAGAGGAAAGGATTTTTTCCAAATCTTTAATTTCGTCTCTCAATCTCGCTGCATACTCATAATCTTCAGCCTTAATAGCCTGCCTTATGAGTGCCTTTTTAGCATCGAGCAACATCTGAGTATGAATTCTTTCCTCTTCATCTGCATATTCAGGTTTTTTACCTACATGGATAACACCACCCTGTATCTTTTCGAGGAGAGATTCCACATCTACCCCAAAATTTTTATAGCAGGAGAAACAGCCGACTTTATTCGACTCAAGGATATAACTCAATTGAGTACCACAAACAGAACAAATTTGTTTTGGTTTGATTTTTTTCTCTTCTTCTTTCTCTGAAGAAACCTTTGGCACCTCTATTTCTTTGTTCAATCCTGCATTGAGATATTTAAACCCACTCGGATTACTTTGGACCTCTTTTAGACAGTCTGGACATAAATAAATTTCAGTTACATGGCCATCAACCACCTCTGTATATCTGACTGTGGCCTGAACTTTCCTACATCTTTGGCAAAGCATTTTTACTTCCTTTTCTTATACTCATTATACCACTATCGGGCTATCACATTCATATTTGAAGGCAAAAAACAATAGTACAAATTTGAAAATTTTAGTTCCTGTGGAATAAAATTTTTTAGCATCTATAATTCATACCGCAAAACATTTGGATATAGATTCAGAATGCTTAGCAAACGATATATAAAAACGTTTAAACTCATTAGTTTATTCTTATTTTTTTATGTATTAATTGGTGCACTTCACGGAATAGCACCAGGAATCTGGGGTAAATCTTTTGGCGGGTTAGAAAATAAGGGACCTTTTCGCATACTATTTTTCACCCCCAGCATATTTACTCTTTACCTGTTACTCCTTATTAATGAAAAATTTAGAGAATCTTACATATTTCAACCTGCAATCTATTATTCCAAAAACCTAAAATACTCCCCCCCAAGAAGAGGTCCCCCTTTTTCCTCTGAAAAACTAAAAGTATTCTCCAGAGATTCAAAATAATCTTTTCTTACCCCGAAGACCATCCTTCCTAATGCATTTAGACATTTTAGTATCTTTACAGAGAAGGAGTTTAATTATGAATAAAAAAGGTTTTACTTTAATAGAATTATTAGTTGTCATAGCCATAATAGGGATTCTTGCCTCTATATTACTTCCAGCCTTAGCAAGAGCAAGAGAAGCGGCAAGAAGGTCGAGTTGCCAAAATAACCTAAAACAATGGGGACTCATATTTAAGATGTATTCGAGTGAATCCAAAGGTGGTAAGTATCCACCGATATTAATAAACAGAGAACCTCTCTATGATTGCGAGACCCTAACCCCAACAGGTGCTACCAACTACATATACGGTTTGAACCCTCGAATATCTATGATTTATCCGGAGTACTTAACGGACCCTGCTATTTTAGTTTGCCCTTCAAATTCAAGGATAAAAGTAGAAAATCTTAAAAATTCTAACGGGGATTGGACAATCAACTACGCATGCGATGACGGCACAGGACATCTTCTCCACACTGCAGGAATGAGGCTCGGAGTCAATAGTTACATTTATACTGGCTGGGTATTCGACAGATGCGAGTTAACAGACCCTGTTACAAAATTAATTCCATTTGCTCCGCAAATAGATGGAAGTGCACAACTGTGGAATGCTTTAGCCTATACCGCTATGCAAGGTGCTATGGCACAAAATTATGCTGTGGCAGACCAAGATTTATCCCAAATGGCACCACATGGGAATGCAGGAGGAGATATAATTTACAGATTGAGAGAAGGTATTGAAAGATTTCTAATCACTGATATAAACAATCCTGCATCCTCTGCAAAAGCCCAAAGTGAAATATGGATAATGTTCGATATAATAGCCACTGGTGCAAAAACCAAATATTTTAATCATATTCCTGGCGGGTGTAATGTGCTATATCTCGACGGACATGTTGAATTCGTAAGATATGAGGGTAAAGCACCGGTTAATAGGTATGTTGCAGAATGTCTAAGTGCAATTCCTTATGCACTGACATTTTAACCAAATACTCCTAACCCGTTATTATTAGCATACGGTAATAATATCTTGGATAACTGGGTTGCCGTACTCCACTTCCCCCACCTTAATATGAAGATTGGGTAAGATATGGACATCAGCGTATCCGTGGGTATGACCACAAAGAACTAAAAAATGATGATACATACTATTTTGAGCAGCGGTTTGGATTACCTCCCCCATAGCACCACAAGTATAATTGGGAACCCACTTAGCATCTCCTCTTCGACCTTGATGCCAACACGCTTCTGCAAAAGGAGGAACATGTGTAGCAATAATGATATATTGCGCTCGACTCATTGCTTCAGGAAGAACACGAGCCAAATACCTCGCAGAATCTAACCCTAAAGCATTAAGCACCTGCTTTATCCTCGGGCGGTCTAAACCAATTAATTCTTTAATATAAATATAATCACTCATCCTTGTCTCAGCGTGGTCAAAATCGCCCAACCTTGCATCACCCCATCCATCGCAACCTATAAGGGCAGTATTAGGAGTAAGCATGACTACACCCAATTCAGGGAGCCACTTGACACGAAGTGTATTCTTGGTAACTTGACGAACTTTTTGACGAACACCTTCAATCGACCCATGATAGTAGTCATGGTTACCTAAAACGAAATAAACAGGACAATCGAAAGTCCTGTCCATAAATATAAGCCATTTGTCAACGGTTTCTGCTGTAGAGATATCCCCAGTTATTAATACTGCAGATGGATTCTTAGAAGCCATTTCTCTAATAAATGCTACTCCCTTTTCCGGGCTTACATGGTCTAAATGAATATCAGTCGCCCAGATTAACGATAATATCTTTTTCTTCTGCTCCTCTTTTTTAGGATTCTTAAGAACTGACATCTTTTATCTTTTTTTATCCAATAATTAGAACATCTTCCTGTTAAATATCTATCCCATATAACATCTATTACGGAAATTATAATAATAATCATCCCAATAAGCAAATTC
>CAZZMK010000243.1:0-6611 GCA_964655185.1 uncultured Nitrospirales bacterium
TACTCCGCCTTACGAGGGAGAGGTATGATGCTCTAATAAGGTATGCCAAGGAGGCTGGATTGAATATGCTTCGCTCGGAAGGCTTTTCTATTCGTGAGACTGACACATTTTATGATTTGTGTGATGAATATGGTGTTATGGTTACTCAACAAATCTTTGGTAGAAGCATATTTGATGAGGACCTTGCTATAGCGTGTATAGAAGATATGATGTTACGCATAAGGAATCATCCAAGTCTTGTGCATTTTCTCGGACACGATGAGACATTTCCTACTGATAGCCTTGACAAGGCATATAAAGATTTGATTGCAAAACATCGAGTTAAACGGACATATCAACCGCACTCGGGTACCTTTGTAGTTACAACGCGGAAATCGACAGGTGGCACACGCACGGGCACGAGAGAACTTTGGACCTATGCAAGTCCGACGCATTATTACTTCCGTAAGAATGATGGTGCGTGGGGCTTTGCTCAATCGGGCGGAATAGGAGGGGTAATTGCACCGCCAACAAGCATAAAAGAAACCTTACCACCTGACCAACTCTGGCCTCCTCTTGATACTGAAGCATGGTCTTTTCATACTGTAACGCAAGGTGGTAGGTACTTCCAGGCAATCCGAGATGTTATGAACATTACCTACGGCGAGGCTAAGAATTTTGAAGACTTCGTAAGGAAGATGGAGGCTATGAACTACAATAGTGCCCGAGGTATGTTTGAAGCCTATGGGAGGAATAAATACTACGCTACAGGCATAACTACGTGGAAGTATGACACTGCTTGGCCTGCGGTGGTGACCTGGCAATATGTTGATTGGTATTTGCGTCCCACATCCGCATACTACGGAGCGAAGAAAGCCTGTGAACCGCTACATATACAATACGCTTATGATGACGAGTTTGTATGGGTTATAAATTCCTATAGAAAAGGTTTTACTTCGCTTAAAGTATCAGCAGAGGTATTCAATTTAGAAGGGGAAACCTTATGGACAACATATAAAGATGGCGTTTCTGTGGACCCCGACGGCAAAACGCAAGTCTTCAAGGTAGAACTTCCAGAGGATATAAGAAAACCGATGTATTTTCTTAGATTAACTCTTACAGATAGCGAAGGGGAAGTAATATCTACAAATACATATTGGCTATCACCTTCTATAGATATTCCAAGAGATTCAGGGATTAATCTAAAGGGCGAGTTCTATGTGAAATATAAGTCATACTTCGATTTCAATTCTCTCAACAATTTACCAAATACTAAACTTAACATTGAGGCTAAAGAAATTACTGGGAGTGCCGAATCTAAAGATAGGGTTTTCGCAGTCAAAATAAAAAATAGTGGTAATGCAATAGCATTTATGGTTATCCCTGAGGCGTATTCTCCTGATAGAGTTGGTTATGAACTCCCGCGTGTGTTCTGGTCAGATGGGGGCATAATACTTAAACCAGGCGAAGAAATGAATCTAATTGCCAAGATTCCATGCGATGCTGTCCCGAGTTCTATTACCCCTGTTTTTGGAGCCAGGGGTTGGAATATAGAATTATAATTTTAGACTTAGGATATAAGTGTTTTATTTGAGACCAAATAAATAGTAGTTTCTCTTATTTGTAAATATGAGCAAAATCTATATAATACTTGCATAGTATGTTATCTTAATTTTCTTAAGACACAACATATAATATAGTTCACAAGCATACAGGAGATATACAATGGCTAACAAGAAGTATTATTCACGCCGACAATTCTTAAAAACTGTCGGAGCGGTATCTGCGGGATTTATGGTCTTACCACGGAGAATTATTGGGGGTAAGGCTTATGCTTCACCAAATGAAGAGCCTACACGCGCTATTATTGGTGTAGGCGGAATGGGAATGGCTCATATAGATTACAAAGGTGCAAGGTTGGTAGCGATTTGTGATGTGGATGAAAATCACCTTAAAAAAGCCTTAGAAAAGGCTGGACCTGGAGTAAAGGCATATAAAGATTTCCGCGAGGTGCTTGCTCGTGAGGATATTGACATTGTCCATATTGTAACACCACCACATTGGCACGCATTGATGACCATAGAAGCAGTAAAGGCAGGAAAGGATGTTTGGTGTGAAAAACCAATGACACGCACGATAGGGGAAGGTAAGAAGGTAGTAGAAGCGGTTCAACGATATGGGCGGATTTTCCGAATCAATACTTGGTTCAGAATGAGAGATATTTTCTATGGATTTGGCACTCCGGTGTCTGCAATCAAAAAGGTAGTGGACAGTGGAATGTTAGGTTGGCCACTACGGGTAAATGTAGGGGAGTCGACAGGCTTTACTTGGAAGTTCTTTTGGTCGGGAAGAACCGATTTGGAACCGCAACCTATTCCACCGGAACTTGATTATGACTTTTGGCTCGGTCCTGCACCTTATAAGCCATATCATCCGCATCGAGTGCATGGTACTTTTCGTGGGTATTGGGATTATGATGGCGGTGGGCTTGGTGATATGGGGCAACATTACCTTGACCCAGTGCAATATTTACTTGGCAAGGACGACACGAGCCCGGTTGAGATAGAAGTAGATGCTCCACCTCAACATCCTGATGCGGTAAGTTATTTCAGATGGATTAAGTTAAGATATGCCGATGGTTGTGAGATTTTCCTCGACGGCGAAGGTAGACCAAATATGCCATATATTGAAGGACCTAAGGGTAAACTCTACCCGGGATTAAAGTCTGATATACCAAATTTTGAAAGGAAACTCGCATCACTTCCGGACCCTGAACCACTTGAGACTGATTTTATAAAGTGCGTGAAGACCAGACAAAAATTTCCATTGAATGAAGTTAATGGTCATCGCTCTTGCACTCTTGTAAACCTTGCCAAGATTGCGATGCAGTTAGGTAGAAGTTTGAGATTTGACCCCGTCAAGCAAGTATTTATTGATGATGAAGAAGCAAATAGGCTGATTGACCAACCCATGAGAGCACCCTGGAATATTCTAATTTAGGAAAAGGAGGAGATGAAATGAAAATAAATCTGTTTTTAAGAGAATTGTTGATACTTGGAGTGGTAATGGTTTTTTGCCTAACATCACATTCTGCTGAGCACCAAATTCCTATATGGCTCGATAAGGCAAAAACTCAATCGATGGATGAAATGCTGAAACTTTGCGAAGAAGTATTAAACGCTGGTGAATCTGCTATATTAAGCCTTTGCCAAGAACTAAAACCTCAAGGTGATGATAGCAGTGTTAAAACTTTAATCCGTGCTTTGGTTAACTATGCTTCTACAAAATCTGCAGAACAACAGGCAGTTTTGTCAAATATTCTGAGCAATGCACTGAAAAAATCTACTGCACCTGAGGTAAAGGCTTTCTTAATTAGTGAACTTCAGATGCTCGGCAATCCAAACTCTATAAAGGCAATCTCAGAGTATATCGGTGATGAATACTTATGCCATTATGCGATAAGTGCACTTGTAACTATCGGTACCCCCGAAGCATTTATATCTATTAAAGAGCATCTTAACTCTGCACAGGGTAAGTGCCTCGATAGTATCATTTCAGCCCTTGGTGAGAGTAATATGTCCGAAATTGCACCTGAACTTGAAAGAATGTATCCGAATGCTACTGGAGATACGAAAAACATTTTGCTGTTTACAATCGCAAAATTAGAGAAAGACCCTCTTACTTTTTATAACCTTGTTAAAGAAGAGTTGAACACGGATAATATAAACTTGAGGACTCAAGTTATAGGTGCTGTATTTTCTCAGTTGAAAAACTCCACCGATGATAAAGATTTGAGTCAGGAACATAAATCTGTCCTGGATGAAATGCTCGCTTTTGCAGGAAAACAGAAACTAAGTGAGGTTGAGTGCGCTGTGCTAAACTTCTATTTAGATTCTCCTCCTTCCGAAGTGTTAGACCTATTTGTCCGCGAGTTAGAGAATACTTCTCCAGATGTGAGAGCAGTTGCTTTGCAATATCTTGCGAAAAACTATAATGCGGACACGAAGAAAATATTGAGAGAATACTTATACAAGAGCGAGCTAGGGCTGAAGTACCAAATACTTGATACATTTTACAAAATGAATGATGTCAGCCTATTTAAGGATGTTGAAAAACTTCTGAAGGAGTCCGATGAAAGCCTCCGAACAAAGGCTATTGCAACCCTTGTAAGACTTGACCCACGTCAGGCAAGTAGAGTTCTCTGCAAGCATATTTTGAAAACGCAAAGCCCGAAGGAAACTGAGCAGGTTAAAATAGCATTGCTTCAATGTCCACCAGAGGATGTCTTAAAAAATATCGGACCTGCAGTGAAAAAAGCAAAGAATGACCAATTAGTGGCTGTATTGCAAATTCTTGCAGAGAGGAGAGCAAGTAAATACTTCAAAACTGCTCTGAAACTTACGAGTAATCCAGATATAAAGATAAAGAATTCTGCCTTTGAGGCGTTAGGCTATTTAGCCACTCCAGAAGATGTCCCTATCTTAATTGATGAGATGCTCAAGCCTAATAACCCCGATGCGGAGTCATACAAGAATGCAATTATTACTACTCTAAAAGATACTGAGACACCCTCAAATCTGATTGTAGATAGAATTAATGCATCTATACAGAATCCTAACCCGTTGTTATTCTCAATACTTGCGAATATATGCGATGAGCCTGCAACTAAATTTGTAGAGGAATGGCTTAATCTCCCACCGACCTCGGAAAACGAAGCAAAGATAAATCTTGCAATTTCGGCGGTCTCGCAATGGAAGTCTCCTGATATATTGCAAGTTTTGCTCAATTTCTTGGAGAAGTATCCTCAACATCCTAAAAAAGAGGATGTCTGGAAGGCAGTCGTACGAGGATTATCTCTGGGGGGGTTAGCATCTGACGAGAAAGTATGGGTATGTGAGCAAGCGTTGAAGTATGTGCCAGAGAAGACAGAAGAAATCTTAAAATACCTTACTGGGATATCGCACCCAGATGCCTTCATGTTAGTTAGCAGGTACTTGGATAACCCAAACTATTCTATGGTCTCAGCATTGAGTCTCGCAAGAATAGCCTTGCCCGGGAAAACAAGCGAAACAGGACTTGTGGGAAAGGATGTTATCCCCTATTTAATAAAAGCAAAAGAATATGTAGACGACACATTGAAATCACAAATAGACGAACATATCAAGAAGTGTGAGGGAGCAAATAACATCCTACCAATAACTTATCCAGATGAAGCGGAATTTACCCCTATCTTCAATGGAAAAAATCTCGAAGGTTGGGAAGGCTACACTCGAGGCTACATTGTTGAGTACGGGAAACTGATATGCTTACCTACCTGTCATTTGAATCTGTTTACAAAGAAAGACTATAGCAACTTTATTCTACGATTCGAGTTCAAACTTGACCCGGGCTCGAATAATGGCATAGGCATTAGAACACCCTTTATGAAACACGCTGCTTATGACGGAATGGAAATACAAATACTTGATGACACAGACCCATCTGCAAGGGGCTTAAATCCGTGGCAGTATCACGGCGCAATCTACGGAGTACTTGCTCCAAACCCCAAAGCACCTTTGAGAAAGTGTGGTGAATGGAATCAGGAGGAAATAATTGTTAACGGCAATAGTATTAGAGTGATTGTAAACGGAGTAGAGATTATAAACGCAGACCTGAAAAAATTAGCAGAAGTTCCAACACCAGATGGTAAGAATCATCCAGGCTTACTCAATCCCTCAGGTAGGATTGCTCTACTTGGACACGGTAGTAGAGTCGAATTTAGAAATATCCGCGTCAAGGAATTATAAGTAAATCACTTTGCTGGTTAATAACTATTTCACGTAAATTTTGGCGGTTTACTCGATCTATACTGATATAAGTTTATATAAAAACACTCGTTGGGTGACAATATTCTATAAGAAAGACCTATATAAACTTTAGGGGAATATGGAAATCAAATCAATTCTAATTTACGCTCCTAATTGGATAGGTGATGCGGTAATGGCTACGCCTTTCATTCGTTGCACCAAAAATACCTATCCAGATGCTCATCTTACAGTTATTGCTAAGAAATCCGTGTGTGACTTACTAAAAGGATTGAGTTTCATTGACTCATTTATATCTCTTTCTGATTCTTTCATAGAACAGGTTAAGACCAGTTGTACACTTAAGAAGCAAGTCTACGACCTCTCATTTGCATTGCCTCATTCTTTTCGCTCTGCGTTGATATTGTTTTTAGCGGGGGCACGAAATAGAACGGGGTATAAGTGTGATGGCAGAGATTTTTTGCTTCATCATAAGATTGATTTTTTAAGAGATGAAAGGAACAGTAAGAAAATAATATATATGACAGAAGAATACTTCCGCCTCGGTAAACTATGGGGTATAGAAGATGATGGGAAAGGTTTAGAGTTGGTAGTGTCAGAAGAAGCGGAAAAGGAATGGCTAACGGAAATGACTTCACTTCATTCTGTTCCGCCACGAATAGGCATAGCACCTGGTTCCGCATTCGGACCAAGCAAAAGATGGTTGATAGAAAACTTTGCTGAAGTAGCAAAGTGGATACTTGAGAACTACGACACAAAACCTATATTACTTACTGGACCAAATGAAGTAGAGATAAAGAAAAGATTTTCAGAGTTATGTAATTCATT
>CAZZMK010000244.1:0-4556 GCA_964655185.1 uncultured Nitrospirales bacterium
GAACAGATGTATACTTGACCTTGGATGTGGCACGGGGAAGATTGCGGAGAAGGTATTACTAGTTGCGGATATTAATTTGATAGGTATAGACATCTCTCCTCAAATGCTCTATAAGTTTGTGTCAAAAAATACTAAGGCAAAACTTATTTGCGCTTCTGTGGAAAATCTTCCGATTCTCAACAATGTGGCTGATGGAATTATATGTATATACCTAATCCATTTATTGAAGAACCCTGAGGTAGTATTGAAAGAATTCAGAAGGGTATTGAATAAGGGCTGGATAGTTATAGTTAGTGCTCCTCATCACTATATTAAAGTTCACCCATTAAATATGTTTTTCCCAAGTTTTTCGAGGATTGACCTTGCTCGTTTTCCTACTGAGGATAGTATGGTATCTTGGTTAAGAAATGCAGGGTTTTCTTCTATTGAAATGCAGTATTGTTCGGTGTTTAGAAAATGGTATACCCGAGAGTATTTTGAGAAGGTTAAGAATAAGTTCATTTCTACTTTAAGTTTATTGCCTGAGAACGAATTCAATGAAGGGCTGAAACTGATGGAAGAGTTTATTAAAAGGGGAGAGAATGTTGATTCCTTACCGTGGGAAAGTGTAGTTATTACTGGTTTCGTTTAGTCCTTACGAGAGCAATTTCAAAGATTGTATCCCATAATTTACCTGTCACGAGTAAGGTCTTTCGCTCTGGTATGTAGGCAATACCATTGAGAACATCTGCCTGAGGATTATTTTGTTGAGTTATTAGTCCGTCCATTAAGATTTTACCGACTACATTTCCAGTTTGAGGGTCGATTACTACTATATAATTGGTTTGCCATACATTGGCGCATATATAGCCTTCAATATATTCGAGTTCGTTTAGTTTTTTTATTGGGTTGCTATTTTCAAACACATTAATTGAATGAGAAGATTCAAAATTTTCAGGGTAATGAAAGTAAAGCGTGTTTGTACCGTCAGAACGAATCAGAAAAATTCCGTCATAAGTGAGTCCCCATCCCTCTCCATCATACCTATGGATTCTTTTCAGTGAAAGGTCAGTTGAGTCGTAGACGAAACATACATTATTCTGCCAGGTAAGTTGGTAAAGTTCAGAATCTATTAAAGCCAGTCCTTCTCCGAACAGATTTGAGAAGGTAATCCCGTTATAATTTGAAGGAAGTTCTCTCTTTAGGATTATCGTACCCGTGTATAAATCTACAATTCTCACAGATGATTTTTCCCAAAGTCCAGTGCTTTCATATATTAGTCCATTTTGGTAATACAGACCTTGAGTGAATGCTTCTTTGTCGTGTGGGTATGTAGCAATGATTTTGTAAGTGAGCAAGAAAGGCGTTTCTACTTCCCACGGGATAATTATTTCCTCTTCATTTGCTCCTTCGCCTTCAAGATTATATTCTCCCTCCGTAGGGGTGAGTATTGTATTTGTGTTGGTTGAGTTTGAATTATTTTGGGATGGATGGCTACATTGGCTTAGAAATAAAGCAATTGTTAATAGCGATGAAAATAGATGTTGTATAATACTTTGCACGAACTTCATATTTCAATGATATTAATTATTAACTATTTCTTATCTGATGCATAAATATGGTAATTCCAAGAAGGATTCAAATACAAACTCAAACGGGATGTAATGGTAGGTGCATATTTTGTCCTAATGAGGCTTTTATAAAAAGCCATTTACCTACGGGTAGAATGTCCACAGAACTTTTTAAAGAAATTGTGGATAAGTTGGTAGAAATACAGCCACATCGGATTATGCCGTACCTTCAGAATGAGCCTTTGCTTGATGAAAGATTACCTGATTTAATAGCGTATATCCATAGCAAGATGCCAAAAGTTACTACTCTTGTAGTCACAAATGGTACCCGTTTGACGAATGATGTGGGCGAAGCATTAATAAAAAGTGGACTCAAACGGCTTAAAGTAAGTTTACAGTCGTTAGACGATGAAGTTAATAAAGAGTTAATGGGCTATCCTGCTACTCCCGTCGTAGAAAATATATTAGGTTTTGCACAACTTTTAGAAAGATATGGGTCTTCAATGGATTTTCGGGTTTCTACTATTGTCAATTCGAAAAATGAGAAAGAGATAGAGAAGATGCAAGAATTTTGGGGAAGACATAAGATTAGGTTAGTCTTGTCTGCTCTTGAAAATAGAGGTGGAAACATAGACGCATTAAAACTTTCTCATACAAATGTTATGAAATCCCGTAGAGGATGTATTAGACCTACAAGAGAAATGTGTATACTATTCAATGGTGAAGTGGTGCTTTGTTGTGTAGATTGGCTAAGGACAGTAATATTGGGGGACTTGAAGGAGCAGTCTGTTGCTGAAGTTTGGAATTCACCTCGACTGAATTTAATAAGAGAAGGATTAAAAATGGAGGATTGTTGTCATTTGCCTGAAATATGCCGAAATTGTGCAGAGGCTGTAGAAGATTTTAGGAAAACTCCCACATGGTGGAAGCAGTTTAAGGAGTCTTTTAAAAATGTAATAAGAGGTTTTACTGGGTAGGGCTTTATCAATTTGGTATTTGGATTTGATAGGTCTTCTTTTCGAAATCTACTGTTACGGTTGTTCCATCAGAGAAAGTTGTTCTCTGGATTCTATAATTATTATCGAGAAATTCGTGGTTTGTCATTTCTAAAAGTTGGCAGTGTTTGAATAGTCTACATATTTCTAAAATTTTGTTTATTTCTTCTTCACTTGCGTTTTGACTAAGATATGGCATTCCTGCATTGAGCATGCAATGTAGATAACCAGCATCTCCAATTGGAATTCCCCAACCTCCATTATCTGCGGTATTCCAAGGGATAATTATTGAGTCGTGATAAACAAGATTGAATAATGGAACGGGTATCCCTACACCTTCTCCTTTTTCTAAGGAGGGAGATAGCCAGTAAGGTCCATGATGAACAAGGTCTATTTCTGGGACCAAGTAATCTGTAGGTTCTTCTGAACTTACTATTAGTCCTTTTGATTTGAGAAATTGGAATGCAGATGTTCGATATTTTGCGCATTCAGTTCTTGAAACAGGACAGTATGGTTCATAATTTTCTTCCAGCGGTACTATTGAAAATACATCAAGATAAACCCCTTTGATTTCTACCTGGTTATTAAATAGCCATTCATAATTTCTCTTCACATAAGGAAATATTAATCTGGGACTCAGTATCATTTGTGGACCACCACACCATATACTATGTTTTTCCTTTATACCACTTCCGTTCGTTATAGCAAGTTTTGGGTTAAAGGAGATAGCATTTAGGTAGAAATCCCTATAATTATCGTGGAGAGCGAGTATGTAATTTAAAGCTTTGCAAGTTTCTGCGAGTTGTTTTAGTTTTTCAAGCCCTCCAATTTCAGGTGAGGGTGGGATTATATCAGGATGCCCACTGTCATATCCGTAATATCCCCATCCATCGAGATGTACATAAGCAG
Organism: uncultured Nitrospirales bacterium; assembly: GCA_964655185.1. Taxonomy (GTDB): domain Bacteria; phylum Hydrogenedentota; class Hydrogenedentia; order Hydrogenedentales; family Hydrogenedentaceae; genus Hydrogenedens. Next base: position 3,455 of record CAZZMK010000244.1, read on the forward strand.
ATTCGACTCCCTTCTCTTTTAGTTTTTTAAGTTGGCTTTCAATAGTTTCAAGTGGGGTTATAACGTGGTTATCTTCAGGAACCTTTTTATTATAGTACCTACTCGACTCTTCAAAATGGTAAAGAGCACCAATATGTATTATTGGTACACCTAAGATTTTCTCCAATAACGGACACATTGCTATTTTCTCTTTTAGCGTGACAAAGGGACCATTTTCCATTTTCCATTTTCTATATTCTTTGGCTAATTTTACATAGTCTGCATCGGAGATGAATGTAAATTGAATTCTCCTTGTATAACCGAGTTCACCAAGGGAAGAAGCCCAAAAAACATTTACTTTAGTCGGTCCTCCTTCATCGTGTGATATTTCAATTCCTGCGTCGTCGGGGGTACAGATGATTGATATTACACCTTCTTTATTTCTGATATGTCCCCACCATGGCATATATGCCATTCTCGAATTGCATAAATCTTTTCCGTAAAATTTGTGGGGGTAGTTAGCAGGGAGTAGCATACCTTGCATTACTGGGAGGACAGAGATTTCTTCTTCAGAGTTTGAAAGTAGTATGTTTTTTGGGAAATTTAGCTCTATAAGTTTGTTTTGGGTATCAGAAGAAGAAATATCTATAGACAATGTATCTCCTGAAAGGTAAAATGTTAAATAAATTGCTAACTCTGGAAAATCGGGGAAATCGGTAAGTTTTAATATAAATCCTCTTGAAAATCCTGTAATAAGTTCTTCACATACAATTTGCTTTGCAGAAATTAAAGAGAATCTTTTCCCTCTTAGAATGATATCCGATTCATTTGCTGGAGCAAATTCCCATAAGGTTTCCTCTTTTTCCACAGAAAGAGCAAGGCTTTTCTTAGAAAGTCTTATTGTTAACTGAGTATTTTTGATTATCCACGAGTTTGCATCTTCTGAAAATTCCTCCTCCGATAATTTTGGACTTATGGTAGAAGATTTAAGTAACCATCCTCTAACTCTGTTAAATTCTTGGTACACCTGCGGGATTGTGTCTTCTGAAGCAATACTTTCAATTTTTTGTTTTAAATTTGTCAATTCACTTTGTTTTTTATCTTCTAATTCTTTAGGTACAGG
>CAZZMK010000245.1:0-10880 GCA_964655185.1 uncultured Nitrospirales bacterium
AGATGGAAGTATAGCCCAACAACAGAACTAAAAAGCCTCCAAGTAAAACCCCCGCAATTACATTCCTCGCACCAAAGAAGAGAATCAGTCCGAGCAGTGCCCAAGGTCCCCAATACGCAACAAACTTGTCCCAATAAACAAGATAATTTGAAAATGTCAAACAGCGAACGGGCTTTCTGAACTCAGACCTATTCACAATCTGCTCCACATCAAAGCAATACAAAGTTGAAAAAGAATTACTACAAGCAGATATCAATCTCATCCACAAATCTGCCGGAAAACTTTTCGCTACTCCGCGAAAAAATATCCTACCCGCCTCTCCATATGGAGGAGAAAGATAATTAGGTACCTCCTTATCGAATCCCCTTGCCCTCGCATTAGCCAACACTAAAGAGTGAACAAGCATATCATTCGAATCATAAACTATCCTGTAATTGCTCTCGCCCCCCAATACACGTTCTTCTACCCTGTAAGCAAGCCCCTGCGCAAGTGAATGAGAAGAAACCGCACCATTTTCATCTCTTATCGCTTTCAAGATAGGAAAGCCTATCAAGACAAATGGAAGAACATAGACAATTAAAATAACTACATGCTTCCATCTATTGTAGATATAAATCTTCCAAGACGAAGTCAACATTACAACGAGAAAACCTAATAGAAACAAAACTATCATATCCTGTCGAAAACCAATACCCACTCCCACCACTGTTCCGAGCAAAAATGCTAATACCACCCCCCAAATGTGGTGCTTGAAATACTTCAAATAACAAGCCAAAAAGGACAAGAAAAGGGTAAAAAACATAGTCTTGGAATAGTCCCTAATAGATGGCAAAAGAAATAGCAGTGCAGGTGAATTTGCGGTTAGAATGGCTACCACAAACGCAGGTAGTTTACCAAATACTATCCTTACCCCAAAGTAAGTAGCCAGTATAGTAATAGCAAACATCACACTCGCATAAAACTTGAGTAAATCCCAACGAATTCCAAAATACCGCCATAATAGACCTATAGAAGTAATCAGATACCTGTGAGTCTTAACAAAACTACTATTATCCCACCGAGGCCAGGACACAGGGAGGTCCTTTGGCGACATAGAGTTCACTTTCTGCTGTAAGAATAGCGACATATTCTCAGGATACGGTGCACACGGCGTAGTAAACCCTTGCCTACATGCTACCGAGATGGCTGGCACTAACCACTCTTGTTCAAATCTATATTCCCGCCCAACTACATTCACTCTGTACCACAAATGCGAAAGTGAAGTAACAAGTGCAATCATCAAAACTAATAACAAAAGACCTAACTCTATACAAAATCTGTGCCACCGTATATATTCAAATCTAATCCAACTCATTGTTTTCTAATCTCGCTTACTAATTAGTTTCAGACTATCCATCGCGAGCCCATCATCAGGATAATATTTTAGGCAAAGTTTATACATCCTCTCCGCATTGGCAAAATCGCCCAAATTAGAGTAAACATTGCCCATTAATCTCATTGAAATTCTCAAGTACGGCTTTGTTTTATAAAGTGCAGACACCACCTCAAAAGCCCTGTCCTTCATACCAGCCTTCAAAAGGGACTCAACATATTGCTTTGCAATCTTTTCATCATCAGGATTAAGAGAATACGCTATTGCATAAGTAGCGAGCACTTTCTCCGATATATTTCCATCCACTTTTGCTATCAGTGCTTTCTCTTTTTCTGCTAATACCACCTGAGACCTACTGTCCAGAATCACCTTCTTTTGCAAGCCAATCAGTTCCAATTCCGTAGCATCACTCCAGCCCAAATTCCTCGCACATTCTTCAATCGGAATAGGAGTTGCTTTCTTTGGAAAACTTGCCAACCCCTTTCTATTCAGTGCCTCTGCCACCTTGTCGAACCACTCTCTCGCAACCAAATAATTACCCTCAAAATTGAAGTGGATGTTATCACAGAAAAAAGTGTAATCAGGAACTCCTTGCGGTGCATTTGAGGCTAAAATCCAATCTATGTCTGCCAGGTAGACCTTCCCTCCACAAGTTCTAAATCTCTCTACTACCTCCTTTATAATTCTATTCATAGATGTCTCTTCAAATTTCGGCATAGTCGCAGTTTCCTCCATACCATAAAGCCTATTGAAAGAGAGCGTACCGACAATAACATCCGCATTCGATTTGACCCCTTCCGCTACGATATCTGATAAATTCTTTTTATAAAGTTTTAAAGTAAGCAAATGTTGGCTCTGACCTGGAATATATTTAGACATATCTACAGGCAAATACTTTCGCCACTCCGAAGAAGGTAATCTTTCAAACAACTGCACTACTCTTAACCGCTTCAAAAATATATGAAGCCTGATAACCCAAATCCTACGAAGTATATTAAATCTTCCAAAAAAACTATTTTCTCCATAAGGACCTATCGCCTCATTATTGCCCATGTACACAATAAACATATCTGGGGAAAGTCGTATAGCATATTTAGCAAGTTGATGGAGCAAATGCGAATTAATCCCAGGACAGGAAAAGTTATATACTTCCCATTTCACAAAAGGAAAACGTTCTTTCAACATAACCTCCAACTGCCTTGCTGAACTTTGCAGACCGTACATAGCAGACTCGCCAAAAACAAAAATCCTAATTGCATTCGGAGACTTTTCTACAGGCACGCAAAAATCCAAATCATCCCAGTTAACAAACTCGTACAAAGGTATATTGAAAAATTGCTGATAAAACGCTTTATTGGGAACATAGAATCTGAATCCGTCCACTTCCTTCTCTATCATTGGCTCTCGAGATTCGCCGAACCCATAAAATCGGAGTGTGAATTCAATCCCCCCTATTATTATGACTGCTACTAAAATAGAAACAACAAAAGATAAACACCATCCATACAAGCATTGGGGCAATCTTTTAATGATAGGTCTATGCATCGGGGCAAATATCGTTAAGCCTTTTCTTCTCTATCCGACCTCACTATCTTTTCTCGAACCACAAATGCAGGTACTCTATACAAAGCGAGGAAAGACCTCATAGCAAACTCGCCAATGATTGACAACACCCCTACAATAATCAACAAGGAAAACACCACCGCATTAAGTATCAAACCTGGTGTAATCTCGTTCATAATCTTAAAGTCCGTAAAGAATCCCGCAAGTATTCTCAAAAAGAACAGGAATCCGAAGAACAAACATATCACCGCCAACCACTGAAATAATCGCGGAGATAGGCGCACAAGGTTATCCATATTATATTGCCATAGTTTCCAAAATGTATAGCCTGACTTACCATAAGGTCGAGGGAAATGCTGAACAGGTACCTCTGCTATACTTCCCGCCCTTGAAATTACATCAGGCGTGCGGAATATGTTGAAAGGACCGTACTCAAAGGCACGAACAAGTTCAGCACGATATATCTTATAAGTGCATCCGAAATCTGATAAAGGCATCCCTGAGGATTTCCGCATAATCCAGTTAGCAATCTTAGATGGTATTTTCCGCCAGATACTATCCTGTCTGTTTGCTCTATAACCACTAACTACATCATATCCCTCATCATACTTCTCTATGAGCAGTGGCAAATCTTCAGGTGCCAGTTGCAAATCACTGTCGATAAGGACAATTGCTTTCCCGCGAGCCTCTGCCAATCCTGCGGTAACAGCCGACTGTTGACCCGAGTTTTTGAAAAGGTTAATTATCGCGTGTACTTTCTCATCCTTCTCAAAAATGGACTTAATCTTGTCCCAAGTGCCATCGGTGCTTCCATCATTAACTATTATGATTTCGTATAACCTCCCCGTCTTCTCCATTGTAGCCTTAAGTCGAGAATGAAACTCCTCTATACTCTTCTCTTCGAAGTAGCAACTTATTACTATAGAAAATTCTGGTAGTTCGTTTGAAACACTCTCACACATCTATTGGGGTCTCCTGCTTCGCTATCGCAAAGATTGAACCACACAAATGTGGATACTCAAATCCAAGTTTATATAAGCCCTCTACTTGTGGCTCTGCAAGTATCCCTAATTGATAAAGTTTATCAAGTTGGAAATCCGCAAGTATCTTCAGAAATATTCCACCTTGATGAATAATTTCGAACCCCGCGGATTCCAATTCCCTGGTCAACCGCACCATATCATACACTCGCCGATGTCCGTGCTTAAGGTCGTGCTCCGTCAAGTCGGTTAATTCTTTTAGCAACCCCATACATCTCGCAAGTTGACGAGATAGAGCATATGCATTCGGAACTACCACAAACAAAAAGCCATCCGACGCAAGTACATTCTTAACCCTCTCCAATACTAACTGCGGGTCTTGAACATGCTCAAGCACATAAATAGCAAATACCGCATCGTATTGCTTCTTAGTAACCTCTACACTCAGATTCTCAAACAGTGTATCAATAAAACTGACATTGCTAAAACCTTGTTTTCCTCCTTCTTCTATAAACTCTTTATTCCCCTCCGCTACATCTATATGTTTCACAAGTGAAGATAGTTCCTCAGTATCTACACCGCCACCATAACCCAGTTGGAGACAAACCATATCTTTTCTGAGGTAAGGAGCAAATGTTCTGACAATGAGAGACCTTATTACTTTATCCTGCATAGAATCTCTCGTATATGTTTTGCCAACCGCCTCTATAAAATCCCTTTCATCATCCATCAGCCCATTCTCCAATCAATTAGAGATTCTATCATCTCCACCCCAAACACAGGTATACCTAAAGTATTTGCTACTTCTTCCCTCTCACTAAAAGAATCATCAATAAGTATTGGTTTCTCACCTGCTATCTTCGAAGACTTTCTTTCCTGCTCACCTAAATGGATTATATCATCAATCAAATCTCTAATACCGAGCGATTGTATCTCTTTCAAAATGTTTCCTCTATGCCTTGTTAGAAGGTGTACTGGTATACCTCTGTTCCTACATTGGACCAAAAAAAGTACTAACATAGGATTCACTCGCCCCTTAACCAAAAGAGTATCGTCAAAGTCTACATACACCTCAGAGTAGCCGAACTCACCTGAAAACGATTCCATAGGGTAATTATAAAGCGAACGATACATCTCCGCTGGAAAATCTGCATACTCTCGAATCTTTACTTCTATCCCCAACGCATCATATATAGTTAGCAAAGGAAGATTAACTCCCCTATTTCTGAACAAGCCCATACCTCCACTCACTCTCGGTGCAATTTCCATCAACACCAATTCCCCTATCTCATTCCGCTTCATCTGGAAGAACCACGCACCTTGTAGTTTAAGCATTTCATTTATCTTTTTCGCAAAAGGCAAAAACATAGCCCTGTCAACCACGCGAGTATATACGCTAATTCCACCCGAGGTTCTGATTCGTTCTCGTGCACCAATGAACAGCAGTTCCCCCTTAAAACTGGTAAAGCAATCCACAGTATACTCTGCTCCCGGCAAATATTCAAGAATGAGGTATTCCCTATCCTGCTTGAGTATATTCTTCAACTCCTCCGGTGAATTTACTCGCATTGCACCTCTCGATGCCTCACCCACAGCAGGTTTTACAAATACAGGATACCTATCAACCTCATCCTCACTCGCATACATTTTCGGAACCGGCACTATTCCACTGAAGAACTCATAAGTCTTTTTCTTATTCCTACAAATTACACAAGTTTCATATGGACTCGTTAATATCTTACATGGAATCGACTCCCGCATTTGAGCAAGCGCTAAACAAACTGCATCGTGTGCAGGAAATACCATATCTATCTGATAAGAGGTAATCAAATTATTAAATGTCTCCCGAAACTCTGGTGCATTAACGAAAGGTAATCCCGCAAAGTAATTCTCAAACATCGCAACCCCAACATCTCTTTCAAGACTCGTTGCACCAAATAACTCTATCTCTTTGCAATAAGCAATTGACCGATATATCTCCACACCTATCTCTGTACCACAGGGAAAAATTAACACATTAATAGGAAATGTGGTAGAACCTCTTTTCTCAGAATTTATTCCGTCTTCCATTGAGGAAACTCCTTGATAAGTTTGCAAATCTTAATTACAGTTTCTTCTTGAAGATTCCCATACATTGGAAGACACAGAATTGTATTAGCCACCTCCTCTGCGATGTGTAAGGGATATGGAACTGTGCCAGGTATCGATGAGTAATATGGTATCTTTGAACACAGAGGATAGAAATATTTTCTAACTATAACATTACACCTTCTTAGCCTATTAAAAAGTTCATCTCTTGTTATCCCATACCTATCCGCTCTAACCTCAATCGGGAAATATGCATAGTTCCATTTGAGTCCATTAGGAATTCTAATAGTCTTTATCCCTGGGACATCCTTTAGTTCGGAAATGTACACACTATATAACATTTCTCGATTAGATATTTCTTTATCCACGCTCGCAAGACTTGCAAGTCCAAGGCAAGCAGATAACTCTGACATCTTCCCATTTATTCCCACACCTACCACCGTCTCCTCGTCCGCTATACCAAAGTTTTTAAGATAGTAAGCCAGCCTCGCTTGCTCCTCACTACGACAGACTAAAGCCCCTCCCTCCGCAGTAGTAAAAAGCTTCGTAGCGTGAAAACTCAAAACGGACAAATCCCCATAACTACATAACGCACGCCCACGATATATACAACCAAAGGTATGTGCTGAATCATATATTATTGGGATGGAATACTTACGAGATAGCATCTCAAATGCAGAGATATCACACGGCAAGCCATAAACATGCACAGGCATAATAGCCCTTGTCCTTTCTGTAATAGCCCGCTCAACTGCCTTCGGGTCGAGCACATACGACTCAGCATCAATATCACAAAATACAGGCTTCAATCCATTCCAAGCAATTACATGCGGTGTGGCAGGAAATGTAAATGGTGTTGTAATAATCTCGCCCTCCGTAAAGTTATACAACTTTATCGCTACCAGTAATGCTATTGTGCCACTGCAAAATAAAACAAGATTATCTACGCCAAGATAATTCTTAAGGGCATCGGCAAACTTCTGGTGCCAATACGCCTCATTCGTAAGCCAACGACTATCCCACACCGATTCTAAATACTGAGTATAATTACTCATTTCAGGCAAATACGGCCTTGTCACATAAACTGGCTCTGAAAACTTATTTTCTGTAATATATTTCTCTAAACTATATTGGGCCATATCGACACCCCAATAACATAAACAAAACAAATATAATATACTGTAAGTTTAACATATAAGAGATAGTTTTAATGAATACCAATTCACAACAAAATTCAATATACCAGAGGAATAATAAGAAAAAAATAAAGAATATACTTACTAACCTCGCCCTACTTACCGCTACATTACTCGTATGCTACGGCATCTGCGAACTTACATTTGCCATCTGGGAGGCAAAACTACTCAAAACTATGGGCGTATTCATCCCCGTTGACCCACGAGTCGACGGCGCCGCGTGGGAAGTAGACCCAAATCAGGCAAGTAAGTTTATGTGGCAACCAGACGGTAATAGCATAGTTCATATCCGTTCCCCAAACTCAAAACTCATGTACGAACTCCGACCCAATGCAGAAATCTCCGAAATAATAAAAATTAACTCACATGGCTTTCGCGATTACGAATTTACAAAGGAGAAACCTCCCAATACTTTCAGAATAATTGTAGTAGGCGACTCAGTAACCTTCGGATGGCGACAAAAATTAGAGGATACTTATCCAAAAGTAATCGAGCGAAAATTGAGAGAAGCACTGGGCTCTAAGATAAACATCGAGGTGCTTAATTTCGGCGTAGGTGGATATAATGCAGAACAAGAAGCAGAATTAATAAAAACAAAAGTGTTAGAGTTTAATCCTGACCTTATTCTAATCGGTTTCTGCCCCAATGACGGACAGATAGGTTTTGACGGTGGATTGTGGTGGCATTTCTTCCGAGGACGGTCAAGAACACTTTCCTTCCTCAAACTACTTTCTATCTACAACAAAATTCGAAAAGACATACTTTATATACTGCGTTCTGCATATACCGAAATTGCGAGCATCTCAAATCAATACAAAATACCTGTGCTCGTGTGTATCTTACCTATGCTTCAGGGAGAAGAACTTTGGTTTCCGAAAGAATTCCCCGAACTACTCGATAACCTGCACATCCCATATATTAACCTTGTAAAATCCTTCGAAGGAAAAGATATAAAAAAACTAATGCTGGACACAGTCCACCTTACCTTAGAAGGACACAAACTTGTAGGCGAAATAATAGCCCAGCACCTTATAGAAAAAGGCTTCATTCCAAACACAAAATAATCTCAGCATATAAACAACACATTCTCTTTTTGGCTAATTCCCTCCTCCCTTATAACAAAATATAACATACCAACATAGAGACGAATAATCATTCGTCTTTTATTCCTTTTATAAAACTGCAGATAAAACAAATAACTTGACCACCTACAGGAGATATGTAAAAATTTCTACAATCTCTTCCTCCGTAGGGACACGGCATGTCGTGCCTCTACGCTGATGCATATTACCCTTTTACGACCTACAAATCCCACAAAACCGTATCTAAATTCCCTCTTTTCAGGGTCTTGCCACTTTGTAATCCCTCTTTGCTTTTCAAAGGTAAAATCAACTTCTGAAAACTCCCAAAGTTATATAGAGCAAGTAAAAAATCCATACGTCGTTTTGAATAAAGTTAGAATCTGTATGTGATAATGAGGCAGAAAAGACAGTTTAAATATTCTTAAATAAAACGAATAATCACTAAATTAGAAAGAACAAATGCAAAATTTGCACACCTACTACATCTTTCCTAAATCTTCTGTTTCTTTGGAAGCCCCTTTTTCAGTGGAGTTGATATCATTTAGTTATTAATCTTCATCCAACTTCAAGCGTGAGGGTGGGACTTTACATATACCTCGCGTAGTCTTTCTACACTTACATGAGTATAAATCTGAGTTGTGGAGAGTTGCTCGTGCCCTAATATCTCCTGCACAACGCGTAAATCAGCCCCGCCATCGAGCATGTGCGTGGCGAATGAATGCCGAAGTGTATGTGGAGTTATGTCATTCCTATATGGTAAGGCTATTTTTGCTCGTGCTTCTACTATCCTTTGAATACTTCGTGTAGTCAATGGGCCCCCTCTAACATTAACAAACAAAAACTGATGTAGAGGGTTTCCTAAACTCTGGCGAACATTGAGGTATCTTTTTACCGCATCTTTAGCATAAGACCCAAGTGGAACTAATCGCTCTTTACGTCTCTTGCCCAACACCCGGACCAATCCAGAGGAGAAATCTATGGAGTATAGGGTTAGAGATGCACATTCACTTGCACGAATTCCGGTAGAATACAATACTTCCAGCAAAGCCCTGTCCCTAATAGATATAGCGTCATCGCCATTTACACTTTCAAGTAGTTTTATTACCTCCTCAACAGTTAGCACAGTAGGCAATTCCTTACTAAGTTTAGGTGTTCTCGTTGCAACCGCAGGATTTTCCTTCAACATCCCCCGCTTAACAAAAAACTTATATGCGGTCTTCAGTGCAGATAACTTGCGGGATACTGTTCTCGTAGAGCATCCCGAACCTTGAATGTGCATAAGAAAACTTCGCACATCTTGACGCTTCACTCGTTTAAGAGTGTCAATATCTACTATTACCCTTTGTTTGCGTGTTTCTTCCGCTTTCGGTTCAAAAGCCTTGGAGCCGTTTTGAATGTAATCACAGAAATGCTCAAGGTCTGCCTCATACGCTCTGATTGTATGTGCGGATAGCCCCCGTTCTACTCGCAAATGCTCAAAAAATATTTCTACCGACGAATCTATCATAATCAATAAGTAGCAAATTGCTATTAAGCGTCAGTAGGATATTCTGTCAAATCTTCTTCTGAAATCTCCTCCTGATAATCACAATCAGGATTCGGGCACGCCCTTATCTGTTTACCACCTCGCTTTTCCTTTAGCACCGTCCAACTATTACCGCACTTTGGGCAAGGCGTATCTTTTTCAATCTTGCCATTAACAATAACATTGCACTCAGGATACTTAGAGCACCCCAAAAATCTCCTTCCTCCTTTACCCCGCTTATACTGTAATTTCCCATCACATCCTTTTCTGGGGCAATTCAAATCAAGTTCAATAGGCTTAGTAAATTTACACTTCGGATAATTTTCACATCCACAAAATTCATCGTTGTTCCTACCTTTCCTTATTACTAAGTCTCCACCGCATTCTGGACATTTCTCTCCTGTTTTTTTCAGTTCAGACCCTCCTAATGGAATCAACTCTCCTGTATCACCAAATATAAATCGTCCCTTACAATTCGGATACCCGGAACATAACAACACAGGCTCTTTATTAGAATAAACCAAATATAGAGGCTTACCACATTCAGGGCAATTCTTATCTGTTTTCCTCTTGACAATCTTCGGCAACCGCTTAGTATATTTACAAGAGGGAAAATTAGGGCAACCCAAAAAGAACCCATATCTCCCTTCTCTTACCTCGAGCACCGCACCGCACTGTTCACATTTTACATCAGAACCAAATATTTCCTTTATTATAGCCTTTTGTGCCTCAGTTAAGTCAGTCTGGAATGTATCAAAGAAATTTTTCAATAAGTCCTGCCACGATAGTTTGCCCTCTTCAACCTCGTCAAGTTCCTCTTCCATCCTCGCAGTGAAATTGTAATCTAATATGTCAGGGAACAACTGCATAAGGAATTTGTTCACTTCCTCACCTAAAGGTGTAGGTTTAAGTCTACCTCGCTCTTTCACTACATAACCTCTTTCCTTTATCGTACGCATAATAGGAGCATATGTACTTGGTCTGCCTATACCTTTCTCCTCCAATGCCCTTATAAGGCTTGCCTCAGTATATCTCGCAGGTGGTTTAGTGAAATGTTGGATTCCGTGAAAATCC
>CAZZMK010000246.1:0-2630 GCA_964655185.1 uncultured Nitrospirales bacterium
TTTACTAACTAAAGCAATCTCAGTATAACTCTTCCCTAAAGGTGTACCACAATAAAAGTTTTTAACAAAATCTAAGGAACTTTTATCGTTATATGGCTTGTTATTGGTATAACTAAACAATCTAAATTTACTGTCATTATCCACTCCGGTCTGAATTAAAACCAAATGCTCAAAGTAAGATGTAGATTCTTCCCAATCATCATAATAACCATCAGTCGCTTCCCACCTATTAGATAAGCCAAATCGGTCCCCCGCATACTCAGGATGTTTCCTATTAAGAGACTTATAGAAATCCCACAACATACAATCCGGTATCCAGAAAGAAGGATAATCAGGATTGAGTTGGAGTTCTGCAGGCGCAATTACTATATCATCTATATTCCTATTTACCACATCGTACTCATTATAAGAAACTCCATCCACAAGGTCACCTTCTCTATCATACAAACACACCACTACACAATCTCCAGGATTCCACCTTCTCTCAACAAAAGCCTTCCATTGAGGCGGGTCACTATCAGTGCCAAAATAAGACGCCGAAAGTGTAGGATTAAGAATTGAATTTATCCCTATTGTTCTATTAGGAGGATTCTGATTATCATATGGGTCCGTCAAAAAGTCTACATTCAAATTACCCTCATCGAAAATCATATCTTTTACATAGAAAATAGGTATTGGCCCCTTTTCATAACTACCATACCCATAGACTCTGCTATTAGCGTATTGACCAATCCTACCCTCATCTACCCCTTCATTCATTAGCAACTCCATCGGGTCATTCAAATTAACAGGAGTATTATCAATAACACCATCAAGATTATTATCAATACCATCCTTCTCCAATGTCCCTGCCCAATATTTTTCTCCAATTACATACCCACCATCACCATCATTATCATAACCATCTCTCTCAGGATAATTAGGAATCAAACCACCCTGCAAAACTATCTTCGCAAGATTACCCAAATTATTGACATCATCCATTGTAGCCCTAGTAGTATTTTCACCATCTATTAGCGGAAATTCTACCTCCTCCAAAGCAACTATCCTGTCCCAGGGCTTTCTACTAATAGCCCTCCTTATCGCATTTTCATCCCCAGGATTGTAGCCATTAAAATAATTATGCAAATCAGGATAATCAGGTGTGCTTGCAACCAAATTATCAGGATGATTCTCATCCCCATTATCCGCTACTCCATCTCCATTGTAATCCACAAAATCTTCTTCCAAACGCCCTTCCACAAAACTTCTATTAAACACATTTTCACCATAATCCAAACCTATAAACGGAGTTGAAATGTTCCGCAGAAATTCAAGTTCAGGAGGTAAAGGCTCTTCACTCGGAATACTACACACTCCCATCCCATTTCTCTTCAAAATCGATTCCGGACTTAAATTCGGGTCCCTGAAGTGGTCAAACTTATCTCCACGCAAAGCAGTTGATGTATCAAACGTCAACAGCAACTTGCCTTTCGGCGCTACCACAACATCCGAATCCGGCGAAATACGCGCTACCACCTTATACTGGTCACTCCTTTTCCCTGAAGTGTCTCTCGGAATACCTATCTCGAGCGTATACCCAGCAAGATTTATAGGCTTATCAGAAACATTGGTTACCTCCACATACTCATGGTCAGGCTCTTGAGAAAAATCAAGATAATTAAGCACTATCGAACTATCCTCTTCTGTATTCTCAGCCCAAAATGCAATGCAAAGAACATAATCGTTATCAATTCCATCTCCAGGAGTATAATTAGGAACCATTACAGTAAATGTCTTACCATTCAATGGAATTTCCTCAGGGAAAACTCCATCAAGCCAATAGCCATCAGGAGGAATAAAATTCGGATTCTCCAATTGTCCAGGCAAAAATACTAACCCTGTCGGTTCATTGCGGGCATTTACACCCATCCACTCATCCTGAATCCGCTGAAATACCGCATCATCGTTAACATAAAATGGATTGTTTATCACATCCTCAATTATAGGCGGGGCAATAAATGCATCGTCGTTATAATTATTAGGGTCATTTACATTCACTCTACAATATTTAATCGCATACTTAAGTCTATTAGTTCCACCCCTTGACAAAGTAGGTTGGCCAAGAAGATTAGAAACATTTAATACCAAATAATACCTTCCTCGGGGCAAAAATGTAGTCGACCGTATCCGAAATTCTATTATATTAGGTGCATTAAGGTCAGGTGCGCCCGTACTTGGATTTATCAGGTACGTTCTATTTGTCGAGTAGCCATTCTCGATACCTAACAAATTTAGATTCGGATTTGCCAAGTTCCACAATGGCGTAGTATCTGCATAGTAATTGCTAAGCAAGTCAATATCATAAAGGAAAAGAGGGATTCCGGGTGGATACTCGTCGCGATAATAATTGTATAAATTCCTATATACAGGGACCTCCGTCTCCAACCTCCTAACAGGTCTTACCATTAATTCAGTTATCCGAATAGATTCAATCCCACTCACAGTATAACTTATCGTTCTCAAATCTTTCTTCCCACCATTACCAACTCTGTTTGCCCACCATTCATCGTTGATAGCCCAGGAAACTTCGTACTCCCCTAATGTCTCTTTAGCATATTTTTCTAAATCCCTCAATCTGATATTAGTCG
>CAZZMK010000247.1:0-4311 GCA_964655185.1 uncultured Nitrospirales bacterium
CCCAAAAAAGTAATCACACTTAAAATTAATATTTTCAGAACCACATATACTCGCATAGACTCTCTCCTTCAATTAAAAAATCGAAAATAGAAATTTAGATATTATTAATTTTATTATAATAAAAAGAAATCAACTTTTAACCGTCCGATTTTGGAGAATAACATAAATGCCGGAGAAAAAAGAAAAAATTCTCGTAGTAGATGATGAATTGATAATTAGAGAACTTCTGTCTGACCTCCTAACAGAAGAAGGCTTTGAAGTTACAACTGCCTCAGACGGCGAGGAAGCGTTGGAAATCATAAAAGAAAGCAAGGATTACTCAGTACTCTTCACTGATATAACAATGCCTAAAATGGATGGTATAGAACTAATCCGCAAAGCAAAAGAAGTAAATCCCAACATAGTCCCTATAATAATGACAGGCTACGCAACAATAGATTCTGCAAGGGCAGCAGTAAAAGAAGGCGCTTATGACTATGTTTTAAAACCATTCAATATAGTAGAAGTAAAATCTGCGGTAAACAATGCCCTCGAACGCCATAGGCTAATACTTGAAAACGCCAGACTAAAAGAAATAACCGAATTGTTCAAAATAAGCGAAAACATAACCTCTATTAGAGATGAAGAGCAGTTACTACGCTTTATCTTAAACACTGCGCTGGATTACACTCAAGCCACAAGAGGTTCAATATTAACAGTTACTGAAGATGGTAAACACCTTAAATTGGTAGCAGGAGTAGGAGTTCCTCCAGAACTAATAGGAAACGTAATCCCTATCAAACCTAATTCTATCTCAGGCATAGTCGCACTAAATATGGAACCCTTTTTGATAGAAGATATTGAATCAAAACCTGAATTAAAAGAATTCTTGATAGGACTAAAACACAAGTCCTTTATATCTGTACCCTTAAAAAGGACAAGAAGCGAATTTATAACCCCTCACCCTCTTATGAATAATTCGACAGATATTATTGCAGTGCTAAACATAACCGATAAAAAAGATGGTTTATCTTTTACTGAATCAGACCTCAAAGTATTAAGAATAATTGCCAACCATGGTGCAGTGGCAATCGAAAATGCAAGATTGATAAAAGAAATAGAATCGGCTCAGAGAGAAATCGTATTTACGCTTGGTGAGATTGTGGAAACTCGCTCTCGTGAAACTGGAAGCCATGTAAAGAGAGTAGCGGAATATTCAAAGATACTTGCGTCGAAAATAGGATTATCCCCTAAAGAAGCCGAAATTTTAAGATTAGCAGCTCCATTACATGATGTAGGAAAAGTAGGCATCCCGGACGCTATACTAAATAAGCCTGGACCACTTACTCCCTCTGAATTCGAGATAATTAAAACACATACAATCATCGGATACGATATGTTAAAGAATGCTAAAGGTGTTATCCTTCAATCAGCCGCTATCATAGCACTTGAACACCATGAAAGATTTGATGGAAATGGATACCCTCAAGGGAAAAAAGGGAAGGACATACATATATATGGACGGATAGTAGGAATTACTGATGTGTTTGACGCCTTAGGTGTAGACAGAGTATACAAAAAAGCATGGCCACTTGAGGAAATCAAAAACTATTTTGCCGAACAAAGAGGAAAACAATTTGACCCCGAATTGGTAGACATATTCTTTGCCAATATTGAAGAGATACTACAAATTCGTGAGAAATTCCCTGAAAAACAATAAAATATTCACTTCAAATCAATACTCATAAGCACCAATATCGTAATCTGAGCCATCACCTCTTATCTCTGAAACCCCATTTCTGCCCCTCATATTATCTTCAATATCAAATAGAACCCCACCCCATTCTTCTCCACTCGTATCCATACCCGCATCAATACAAGGGGAGATATATGAAAGTCTCAAATTACCCCCAGCGGAGAAAACAAACATTGGATCACCTATGATATTTCCCTCTCCCTGCTTCTCCTCTTGTAGAAGAGAATAATAAAATTCAGGCTCACTTCCTAATGAATACACTCCAGACCCCGAATTACCCCATACAATCGTATTAGCGAATTTCAGAACTCCATAGTAATTAAAAACTGCCCCTCCCTGCTCATTAGAAAGTAAATCAGTCATATTCCCATATAAAGTGCAGTTGCTAATAACAATATTTTCACAAAAATCTAAATGAATACCACCACTTCGCTCGTTAGAATAACTGAAATCATATGACTGATTACGATAAACAATCGAATTTATAAGTTTTCCTGAACTTCGCGTAAAGAACCCCATACCACCACTTGCCCGAGAATATCCCGGATGGTCATTGGTAGACACAGAATTGTTCCTAAATTCAGAACTCTCTATTCTAAAGTTAGAATACCAAAGGTATACCGTTCCTCCTAATGCCTTCGCAATCGCTCCATAAGAATTGCCACCTACTCTACCATCACCTATTCCATTTGCGTAGCAGGTATTTTGGTAAAAATAACTCTTTAGTAAGGTAAGGGTTGTATTATAAGCGTAAATTGCCCCTCCCCCTGCTATAGCATATATATTTCTCGAAACATTGTTCCACTCACAAGTGGTACTCACAGTATTATTCTCAAACCTGCATCTACTTAAATTTACCACACTATCTAACGCGTAAATCGCACCCCCATAATTATAAATAGAATCTGTACTACTTTTCTCCACTCTATTCTCAACAAAAGCACAATCATAGATAAATACTTTTCCACTTAAAATAGCAATTGCTCCTCCTGCCCCCTCCGCTTTATTCTGGAAAAACTTGCAGTTTCTAATAGTCATTTTCTTCCCGGGTACATAAATCCCACCTCCATCTGAAGCATCCAAGAACTGATTGTCTGACTCGGCATAACCTCCTTTGATCACAAAACCATCAATTTCAGAATAATTTTCGCCTATTAACACATGCCAGGCGGGTTCACCCGCTCGAGCCCTTCCTCCCTCTATAATAGTTGTATGTATCTCGTAATCTCTCTGAGATATATCTACCTCATTCCCTTCAAAACCACCGCATAACTTTACAAGTTCTTTCAATATAATAGCACCATAAGGATTATCTCGAACCTCATCATATACACCTTTTGCTACCCAAACTTCTCCTCCTCCCAACTCGTAAGCCTTATCTATTCCTTCCTGAATAGTTGTAAATGCAGTCTCCCAACTAAGACCATCAGATTCAACTTCCGCCTTTCCTATATCTTTTTTTACATATATTCTTACACCCTGCTGTATCTCAATATAATCTTCTTTTACCATAGTGTCGGCACCAGCAGTAGTGGTCACAGTCAAACTCACTGTATACAATCCCGGCTGAGAATATAAATGAACAGGATTCCGTTGAACACTAAATGTCCCGTCTCCAAAATCCCATAACCATTGAGTATCCGAACCATTTCCTAACCTGCTTTCATCGGTAAACTCTACCTCGGTACCTACGAGAGTCCTCAAAGGAGAAGCAGAAAAATTTGCACGCGGCGGATAAGGTAGTGGACTATAAATTCTAATCCACCCTGCCAATATGCTTAACGGATACACAACATTATCAGGATAAGTTGTCGCTATAATATTTTCACTATACAGAGAATAAATATCTCCAAAATCAACTTCTTCTGATACATAAAACCTTATTCCCAACAGAAGTCCCGTTGTCATTCCACTTGCAGAAGCGCCAGACACAGTAATTCTCAATCTTCCAGGAACTACTTGCGAAACATTTAGATTTCTGCCAGTATTTAACACTAAAAGTCCAGGGATTGCTTCCACAAAATCCAATTTTCTGTAATTATAAAGTAAGTCAAATTGAATATAGTCTATCTGTACATTTCTCGTGTCCAGATTAAATGGAACCGCTACATCCGAATCTGGAACTGCATCTTTCCTATCAATTATCACCCTTGCATATTGATACACCTCACCTTCACCTTCCTCTGCCCCTTCTCCCTCACCTGAGCCTTCCACTTCCCCCTCATTAGTAGGCAGGCACAATATAGGCCTAAATCCGTCTTCCGTCTCACTATATGGTTCATAACCACAGGAATTATAAAGTTGAATAAGTCTTAGTATCTCATTAAGAGTAATCCGCCATCTTGTATTTTCCTCAAAATCACTATCATGTGGTTCACAAGTTTGGTCACCAGGTCCAGGATTATACCCATCCTCCCCATTCGGGTCACAATGGTAACTTTTCATATTATAGAATTGAATAACTCTAAGTAGTTCAGATAAATTTATTTTTCTATTTTTATCCTGGTCGGCAGAATGGTAATCCTTTTTAACATCAAGAGTATAAGTGCTAAATACTATAAAAAAAATTAGAATTA
>CAZZMK010000248.1:0-12454 GCA_964655185.1 uncultured Nitrospirales bacterium
CAAGCCACATCGGGATAACGAACCAGTGCATCTTGCACATTTGCTATTGCCTTCGAACGGTCAGTTTCGTCTGTTCTTACATCAATAATTTGATGGCCGGTAGATTCAATCTGTTTTTTCAACCCCTCAAGCCTATCCCTCGCATTTTGAGCATCTAATGTGCCCACGCATACAATGATTTTAGAACCAGGGGGAGTACACGCCTGAACAAGTTTCCCCGCTTCTATGCCAGCCTCATAATTATTAGTACCTATATAACACTTTCTAAGACTATTGGGCGCATCACTGTCTTGAGTTATCAAATTCACTTTCTTGGCCGCTTCATTAAGTACTTCTGTTTGATTCTCAGGGTCCTTAGGACTTATCGCAATGCCAGATACACCCATCGTAATCAGGTCCTGAAGAATTTGCTGTTGTTGCTCCGCTGTCCCAGTAGAAGGTATCCTGAATATAACCTCTACTCCAAAATCCTCCGCCGCCTTTTTAGTCCCCGCCTCTGCTATCTTCCAAAAATCAGAAGCATTATTGGTGATAAAAGCAACTTTTATTTTCTTACCCAATGTAGATTGAGCAGAACTCGCTCCAGAACCTGTTGCATCAGAAGCAACCTGTGCACCACCTCCAGATTGGGATGCTTTTGTGGGTGGTTCAGAAGTTTTTCCTCCACACGCAGAAAGAACTAAAGCACTGAGCAGAAACACAGCCAAACTCATTAACAGACTCTTACTTCTCATAATTTGTCTCCTTCTTTTACAGAATTAGTAGTTTATTAAATATAAACACTGGATTTAAACTCTATACTCATTGCCTTTCAGAATTTCCCTGCGGAGGATTTGCTCTGCATGCTCTACACTTCTCAGGTAAAAAACAGCCTTCAAAATCTTCTTTTCTTGAAATGAAAGGTCTCCACTCATTCCCAAATGTTTAATCCTATACTTAACCGCATGATAAAGAATCATTCCTCCAGCCACAGAAATATTAAAACTTCTCGTAAAGCCATACATAGGTATCACAACCCTCTCATCCGCATTAGCAATCATTTCTTTAGAAACACCTTCGTGTTCATTCCCCAAAACTATAGCAGTAGGGGTCACAAAATCCACCTCATCTATAGGTTTCGCATCATTAAAAGAAGTAACACATATCTTATAACCTTTGTCTTTCAACCAAGATATACACTCTATTGGTGTCTTCCATCTCATTATGTCAAGCCATTTCTCAGCACCTTGTGTGACTCTGTTCGCTTGTTTATACTTTGAACTCGTCTCTATTATGTGCACAGATTGAAAACCAAGCGCTTCCGCAGTCCTCAAAACTGCATTCATATTGCCCACATCATAAAGTCCATCTAACACTGGCGTTATAGCATATGTCCTATTACCGACCACAAAATCTATTCTCTGCTTCCTTTCATTAGTAAGCCGATTATCTAAACCTAAAATTATTTCTTCCGCTGAAAGTTTCAAGTCCCCCACAACTATAGGCTCTTTATAAGGAAAAATAGACCTCATAAACTCTCTTCTCTTTTGTTAAATGTCCTCATTAACTGATATTATATCTAATTACAAAAAGTTATTTTTTTCTCCGAATCATACTAACACACTCACAGTCATGGGCACACTTATAGCAGTAGCAAATCAAAAAGGCGGTGTTGGGAAAACCACTACCGCTGTTAATGTATCCGCATGTCTTGGAAAAGAAGGTTATAAAACATTATTGATAGACTTAGACCCTCAAGGGAATGCTACTCAAGGACTTGGCTTCGATAAATCTCATTTAGACGGAACCATATATACTGCCATTTCAGGTGAACAACCACTCTCAAACATAATCAAAAGAACATCCTACGCAAACCTATACTTAGCCCCGTCCAATAGGGAATTGGCAGGCGCTGAAATTGAACTTATCGACTTAGAAAACCGCGAGCACAAATTAAAAGAAAAAGTCTTACCCCTCAAAAACGACTTCGATTTTATTATAATAGATTGTCCACCCGCATTAGGGCTACTTACTGTTAATGGTTTAGTCACCGCAGAGAAAGTTATCGTTCCACTACAATGCGAATATTACGCTTTAGAAGGACTTGGCGAATTGTTGCAAACTATATTAAGAATTAGAGACAATTTTAACCCTGACCTGAAAATTCTTGGCATAGTTCTAACCATGTTTCAACATACTAATCTATCTCGACAAGTAGAAATTGATGTGAGAGCCCATTTCGAAAACATAGTTTTTCAAACCGTTATACCTCGAAATGTAACTCTCAGTGAAGCACCAAGTTACGGAAAACCTGTAATTTATTACGACGATAAGTCTAGTGGAGCAATTGCTTACATAAACTTAACAAGGGAGATATTAAGCCGTGAACTCCGGTAAGAAAAAAGCCCTTGGAAAAGGTTTGGACGCTATCCTCGGTCCACTAAAAGTTCCTTCTGAAAATATTTCTTCACAAAATTTAACTTCAAGTGAATCTATATCCACCGAAAACACCATTTTATATCTCGAGCCACAAAAAATAATCCCTAATAAATATCAGGCGAGAAAAAATTTTAATGAAGAGTCTCTTAAAAGCCTTGCCGACTCTATAAAAAAGCACGGTTTACAAGAGCCTATTGTGGTAAGAAAAAAAGAAAATGTTTATGAGTTAGTATGTGGCGAAAGAAGATTAAGAGCATCCATTTTAGCAGGTATAAATCAAATTCCTGCAATTTGTAAAAATATATCTGATGATGAAGTAATACTTATTGGACTTATAGAGAACATTCAAAGGGAAGACCTGAATCCTATTGAAGAAGCAGAAGCATATTCCACCATAATAAGCAAATTTAGTTGGACACAAGAACAATTAGCCGAAGCGATAGGTAAAGACAGAAGTTCCATTGCAAACACCATTCGCTTACTCAATCTCCCCCAAGAAGTCAAAGATATGCTTATATCAGGAGAAATAACCCCAGGTCACGCCCGTGCCCTACTTGGTTTACCTACAAAAGAAGCAATAATAAAATTAGCACAAGAAATAGTTGAGAAAAAACTTTCTGTAAGACAGGTAGAAGATTTAGTAAATAAACTTTCACATTCAACCAAAAAACGGAAAGCAACCTTATCCAAAACCAAAGAATCCTATATAACCGAAATAGAACAGACACTCAGTAGAAAACTCGGCACAAAGGTGGTACTTAAACCAAAATCTCCAGGAAAAGGGAAAATTGAAGTAGAATATTACTCAAACGAAGACCTAAATCGAATTTTATCCATTTTAGGATATTCCGAGACATAGAGGGAGCGTAAAATGATAGACATAAAACTTCTCAGAGCAAATTTTGAAGAAGTTAAAAAAAGAATTGGAACCAGAGGAAAGGAAGTACCTGCATTAGATGAATTGCTCGAATTAGACAAGGTAAGAAGAGAAAAACTACATCAATGTGAATTGCTTAGAGCAGAACAAAACAAAACGGGTGAGTTAATTGCCAAAAAAAAGAAGGAAGGAGAAGATATCTCAAGTCTCCTCGATTCTATGGCTAAAATTAAAACAAAAATAAGCACTCTGGAAGAGGAAGTTAAAGACCTCGATGAAAAAGTAAAAAATCTATTGTTAAATATTCCTAACATTCCTCACGAAAGTGTTCCCATCGGAAAGGACTCAAACGACAATGTAGTAGTTAGAAAATGGGGTGAACCCCCAAAGTTTGACTTTGAACCTTGGGACCATGTTCAGTTGGGAGAACACCTACAAATTCTTGACTTTGACCGAGCAGTAAAAATAGCCAAAACCCGATTTTCTCTATCTTTTGGGCTCGGAGCCCTTCTGGAAAGAGCCCTAATTAATTTTATGCTTGATGTCCATACCAAACTACATGGCTACAAAGAGGTATTGCCTCCCCTTCTTGTTAACTCCGCAACTATGCAAGGGACAGGACAGTTACCGAAGTTCGCTGAAGACCTATTCAAGGTAGAAAAAGAAGACCTATGGCTCATCCCTACCGCAGAAGTCCCAGTAACAAACATACACAGAGAAGAAATATTGCCCGATAATGTATTACCTCTAAAATATGTATCCTACACGCCTTGTTTCCGTAGCGAAGCAGGCTCTTACGGCAAAGATACCCGAGGGATTATTCGCCAACATCAATTCAATAAAGTAGAACTGGTTAAATTTACAAGGCCTGAGGAATCTTGGGATGAATTAGAAAAACTTACTAACGATGCAGAGCATATACTGCAACTGTTGGGACTTCCATACCAAGTAGTAGCACTTTGCACAGGTGACCTTGGTTTCTCTTCAGCCAAAACCTACGACCTTGAAGTATGGCTCCCTGGACAAAATTGCTACAGAGAAATTAGTTCCTGCTCAAATTTCCTCGATTTCCAAGCAAGAAGAGCTAACATAAGGTTTAAAAGGGATAAAAAACCTGAATTTGTTCATACATTAAACGGCTCAGGATTGGCAGTAGGTAGAACTGTTGTCGCAATTCTCGAAAACTATCAACAACCAGATAGAAGTGTATTAATCCCAGATGTATTAAAACCTTATATGAACAATATAGAGAGGATTGAACCACCAAAATGAATGAAGAACTAATAAAAAAATCTGCTGAACTAATATCAAAGTCTAAAAATGTAGTGGCAGTAACAGGGGCTGGAATTTCAGTGGAAAGTGGCATTCCCGATTTCAGGAGTCCCGGAGGACTATGGTCTAAGTATCCACCCGAGGAATATGCCACAATTGAAGCCTTCTACGACAATCCGGACAAAGTATGGGAACTATTCTACGAAATAGGCGAAACTCTTTCTAAAGCGAAGCCAAATCCTGCCCACTATGCTCTCGCAAAACTCGAGCAACTCGGACATCTCGTTGCTGTAATTACTCAGAATATCGACAATCTTCACTATGAAGCAGGTAACAATAATGTAATTGAATACCACGGTAATGCCAGAACATTATTTTGCCCTGCCTGCAAAAGGAGAAGACCTATAAGCATGCTTCATAGAGAACATGGGGCACCCCGATGTGAATGCGGGGGATATATGAAACCAGATGTGGTACTTTTTGGCGAAACGATTCCATCTCAGGCTCTATTTATGGGCGAAACTCTCGCAAAAAGTTGCGACATAATGCTTGTGGTTGGAACATCTGCCCAAGTTTACCCTGCCGCTTCATTACCTTACACAGCAAAACAATGGGGCGCAATAGTTATAGAATTCAATACCGTCGAAACTCCTTTTACGCATTCAGTCTCGGACATATTCATAAAAGGACCTGCAGGCGAAACTTTACCCAAAGTAGTAGAATTAGTGGAACAATTTGACAAAAATAATCCAAAAGATTAATTCTATGATATAATTGTATATAATGATAATTAAAGGAGCACAGCAAATGGCTGTGTACGAGTATCACGCAATAAGAGTAGAGAAAGTCGACGAAAACGACTACGAAAAATCTATAATTGGCGGTGTAGTGTTAGCCAAAGATAGGCAAGAGGCAAAAGAGAAACTTAGAAAAAGAGGTCTCAAAGCCACTATGCTAAAACGAGCCAAGGGGCTTATGGCTCTCATTAAATGGTTTGATGCCGATGTAAAGTAAGTACACTCTTCTACCGACTAAACTTTTTCCCCCCTATGAGGGTTCATTTGTACTCTCGCTGACCAAATGATAATAATTAAGCAATTTGGTTAAATTCCATTCCCTATTCCCTTTCCGATGGATATACATCGGGGACTACAACAACACGAGTGCTGAACACATAATCAATGTCTTTCAACTCGGGAACATACCTCTCAGGACCAGGGAACTTAATCTGAATAAAGAAGGCAGTCCATCCTTTTTCAGGCACAGGCACCGTACCCACATAAGGATATACATCATCCTCACCAAACTCACATTCACATACTTCTTCCTCCCCTTCAATTTCTCCTTCAGCCTGATTAATAGTAGTTTTCGCCAAAGTAGTAGACGAAGATGGAATTCCGATAGCCTCCTTTACAATAAATTGACCTTCTCCACTTATATCTAACTGTTTGCTTTCCAACTCTACAAGCAACTCGTTCGAATCCACTACACAATCAGAAACTACAAATTCTCCATTATTTACATTAAATTTATATGCAACCGGTACTCCCCTTACAATATTATTTTGATACTCACCCAATAGTGCCTGCCCAGATTGAATTGCAATCGCCTTATACCCACTCCCATCCCATAAGATGAAGTCATAATCGCTAAGAGTAGAAACCTCGTATACTTCGAGAGAAGAGTTAAGCCACTTAAATACCGTTAAAATTTGTTCTGTGAATCTATCAGGTGAAGCAAAAGAAGTAAGTACTTCTCCATTCTTAATTACAAATCCCATATTCACCGCTCCAATAGGCTCTACAGTGATAAACTCGTCCCCACCTATGGGTTTCCAAACAACTATTACATGCTCTGAAGACAATAAATTAGGATTATCATACCCAGCATACAAATAATCATTGTCACACCATCTTTGAGGAGAGAGGACCGTAGCCATTACATACTGAGTCCTAACTACCTCCTCATAACCTACACCAATAGCATCAGAAATTCCGCGGATAATATCTTTCCATTCTTCTGCAATATTGGATATAACACTGTCAATTTTTCTCTCATCCAATCCAAAATAAGAAGAAACTAAAGAGATTGCAGACAAAATCTCCTCTTTTTGCAAATACCCATAACTATAACCCATTTGGTAATAACTACCTTCTAAATATATCCACTCCAAATTCCTTGTTCCTTGTATCTCTCCTCGCACAGCACTATATTTCGAGTAATTAGCATTAGAAGAAACAAAAGATTTTTCATTTGCAGTACTCGTTGTGGAGTCTTCAAATATAGATTCATAATCAAAGCCCGGGTCTCCTCCACATTCTTCACAGAAAGGCTTAAGTTTCCTACTTGTCCAACTCAGTCCTATTGTCTGTAATCTAAAATCTCTCTTTGTCTTGTTCGTAGCCTGCCACAACAAAACCTCCTTCGGTTGCGTTATAGCATCAAGCCTTATTCTAACAGCCCTCTTTAGAATGTCAGGCTCTGTACTATCTTCCTCTATCCACCATACAAACTTAGGTTTCTCCTTGTTCTTCACTTCAGAAATATAAAAGGCTAACATCGCTTTGAGCGTCGATTCATCTAAATCGAGCCCATAACTCGAAGATATGCTATGGTCAGTATTTGGAGCGTAATACAAATAAGCATTCAACGGATAAACAACATTATTAGGAAGAACCTGAGAAGGTTTTAACAAGTTAAAGTAGTATTTTGCAGAGTCGGGCAAAAAGAATTGGTCTCCCGTAGAATTAACTATAAACTTAGGCATCAGCAAAGTATCCACATAATTTATTGGGTCTACAATCTTTGCTAATGAATTTCCTTCCGGAGTTTCAAGCCTATCAAATATCCCATATTTAACATAGTCATCTAACGCACTTGAATAGCCCCCATACGAGTTATAATGGTGTTGGATCTGAATTGGCATATTGAGCACATCAATAACAATTGGAATAACTGCAGAAACTCTGGAATCGACAGCAGATGTTAACCAGGAAGTCCAGCCCCGCTTTGATGCTCCTGTAACTATAAACTTGTTTATCTCTATCCTCCTACCAGGCTTTTTGTACTTCATAAAATCCTGAATAGTATCCATAGCGCGTACTGCAGACCTAACCATAGGCAACAACGCAGGCCAAGTCATATCAGGAGAATCTACCTCAAAACCCCGCATATATTTATCAAAACTATATGCTATAATCCCATCTTCAACGCTTTCTTCCGTTTCACCAACAAATCTCAAAGGTTGATTTGGAACAGCCCTTATAAAACATGCAACAGTTCCAGTAGCATAGATAAATGGATATGCAAGACTGACAAGTTTTTCCAAATCGGGTTCAGTAGTAGTACTTCCACCTGTTATTACTAATAAAGCCTTATCACTCAATACTATAGGAGGTTCAATTATAGTAACATAATGCATCCACGGAATAGCATTTACTACATCGCTTTCACCCCTCCATATACCTGATGTCATTTTCAAGACATAAGAAGAAATACCAACCTGTGTGAAAGCCCCGGTACTCACAAGTTCATAATCATAGTACGGGTCACATTCTTCTACATATCTCTTCAAAACTTCTTCCTCCGGATAAGGCATACCCGCTTTCGTCTCAAATGTACACCTAATAGGACTTGTAGAATTCAAACTTACATTACTAACCAAAAGGTATATATAATCAAAACAGTCTTCATTGGAATAAATTGAACCTTCAAGCGTAATCTCATCATTTACACCATCAGAATTTGTATCAACCCCATCTTCATCAAGCAGATAAAATCTATTTCCCGCAGGGTGATAAACTGCAAACCTTAAACTATTGCCATTATCATCCTTGACCCACTCATTAGGATAAAACACCACCCTCACATTAGAACTCATAGGATTAATCTTTACTTTCACCACTCTCGATGAACATGGCAATACATTATTAATCACGGGTATATTGTTTGCACTTATAGTTACATTATCAGTAGGAGCAGGTACCTCTTTTTCAACTATAGGGACAACAGAAAACATTTTTTCATTAGGCTCAAAATTCTCAATATCTTTATCAGAAGGTCTCAGAATACCTTCATCTCCTCTTTCAAAACTCCTACTCCTTGCAAACTTCCAATAAACGTCTGACAAACCTTCTCCATTTTCCTCACTACTATTTTCACCTTCCTGTAAAGCCTCCCCCTCTTGCACTTGTTCACCCTCACTTTGTCCTTCTTCACCTTCTTCTGAATCTGATGTTGCAGTTTCTAATACTTCATCAAGAGTTTTATAAACAATATTTACCAAAAGTTCATACGTTATTACTTGCCTCGGATTTAGTGAATCGAAAACATCCTCTAAACCTTCAAGAAATGCGCCTAATACTGCAGGGACAGGAACATCAGAATAATTCTTTTCAAAATACTTATCCAAAAATACCCAGAATTCATGCCCTGCATTATAGTAGCCTTTTTTCCCTTCCGCTACTGGCTGAAATAGAGCCTGTGTCAAATCATAGTATTCACTCTCACTAAATGCCCTCGCATTAATTGTACTTGCTGAATCCTCATCTGAATCTCCCGTTAACATATCCGCACGCTGTCCTAGATAGATTGCCATGGATTCTCTTAACCCGCTCATAAAAGAAACCTGCTTTGGATACCCCCTCGGGTCAAGGTCAGATAAATCAGGCACAATCAAATCAATCAGCCTATAATTTTTATAGCAAGAGTAGAATAACTGCTGAGCAAAAGCATTGTATATAGTAAACTTCTGTTTAATATCAGGATTAACATTACCAGCAGAAATTGCATTATGGACCGAGACCATTAACAATTGTTTTGGGTCTATAACTATGTTCCCAAATCTAATACTCCCGTACTTCAACAAACTAAAATCCTCATAGTCTGATGTATAATTCGGATTTATGTTAAATAGAACCAACCCATAGGCCCCACCACTTATATCAACAAGAATAGGATTTTTAAAACCCGAACCTAAAAACTCGGCATATATTTTGAGCAAGTTTTCAACTACCTTCTTTGATAAGTCAATCATTTCACTCTCTGAGAAATTCTCATCGTAAAATGAACTTTGACGATTAATATCACCCCTTTCTAATGTAACCACCTGCTTAAAAGCATTTTCAGAACCAAACACCCTCCACTTCAACGCCCACGGATATTTTATTTCCACATCCTCCGGCGGGTCTATATTCACTTCAGATATCAAAGCCTTGGAGAAGAAGCCTACAAAATATATCGCTTCTGGAGGAAGGCCCGTCACACTCGAAAAGGTATAATTATCTCGCCTCTCTCCCAAAATAGGCATTACAGACCCATCTCCAAACAATGCCATTACAATATACCTATTTGGTGGTCTATCTGTTCTCTCAACTTCACTTGGTAACAGAGGTATCTGCATTGTGGTAGGCACTATTTTATCTCCATCCTTCGCAAACAAATCCTCAGTAGGAGAGTTATGGGCTATCCTGTAATAGTTCGAAACTACTTCTATATCCTCCGAAAATTGAATCTGAGGAGCTTTTGATAACTGATTGATGCTGAAAATAGTTTTTTGTTTTAAAGCACCCTTAGGCACATTCAACACTACTCCATATCCCGTAACTAAACCCGTATAAGAACCTTGATTGGGGTCTAAAACTGTAAAAGTAGTCCCTGGATTTACCCGAATATAATTTACCTCAGTTCTTTCCGCAGTACCATTACCTGTGGTAATCCTTAACTTAACTGTGTAAAAACTTGGATTGTTACCATCTGCAGGATTGTGATAATAAGTTTTTACTGGATTAGGAAGAGAACTTGTTTCTCCATCCCCAAAATCCCAATACCAGGATACAATCTCAGAATCTTTTGACTCAGACATATCAGTAAACTTAACCACAAGGGGCTCATTACCCTCCTTCGGGTCAGCAGAAAATTTCGCTATAGGAGTATTCACTGCAGGAGGAAGTTTTTCACAACCTATAAATAACAACATCCAAACAAAAATTGCCCCAACTAAAACAAACACACAATACCTTCTTTTCAACATACCTACTTCCTTCTAATCTATTTGGCTGTATTTATAATCGATCTTAAATAAATTCCCTCTCTATTTAATATAAAAATAGTATAATTTTTTATATCCATTTGTCAACATTTTTCCTCCCCATCCTTCATAGAAACTCGCAAAGAATTTCGGACCCACCATTCAAAAAATACCTCGAAAATAAAAATTTGATATAATCCCAAATAAAACATAATCTAATACTTTTCTTCTAAAAAACATTTATTTACTCTAATATTGTCTTCCAAAGACGAAAACTACCGATAGCGAAGGGTAACGAAAATGAGTAGTAGGAACTCAGTATATGAAGAACTTGAATGGCGTGGAATGATTCACCAAATCACACATCCTGAATTACCTGACATTCTATCAAAAGAAAAACTCACCTTGTATTGTGGTTTTGACCCAACTTCCGATAGTTTACACATAGGAAGTTTGCTACCCATTATGGGTCTGGTTCACTTCCAAAGGTATGGTCATTCACCGATTATATTAGTTGGTGGTGGAACTGGACTAATAGGCGACCCAAGCGGTAAAAAAGACGAACGACAACTTCTAAGTAAGGAGGACGTAGAAAGAAACGCTCTGTCCATAAAAGAACAATTGGCTCATTTCCTATCGTTTGAAGGTAATAATAGAGCAATCATGCTTAACAATGCAGACTGGCTTTGTGAACTAAAACTCATCGAATTTCTCAGAGATATAGGAAAACATTTCAGCGTAAATGTTATGCTTACCAAAGACGCTATCAAACAAAGACTCGAAGACCGGGAACATGGTATATCTTATACTGAATTTAGTTATTGCCTATTGCAGTCCTATGACTATTTATATTTATGCAAAAATTACAATTGCAGACTCCAAGTCGGTGGTTCAGACCAATGGGGGAATATCGTATCCGGAATGGACTTAAATAGAAAACTATTAGGTATAGAAACCTACGGACTAACCTTTCCGTTGGTCACTAAAGCAGATGGAAGTAAATTTGGCAAAACAGAATCCGGCAACGTATGGCTTGACTCTAAAAAGACCACGCCATACAGATTCTATCAATTCTGGATAAACCAAGCAGATGCAGACACACCTAAATATTTAAGATACTTCACACTTTTATCAGAAAAAGAAATATTAGAACTTGAAGAACAAATCAAAACAGAACCACACAAAAGAACAGCACAAAAAACCCTCGCAAAAGAAATAACAAGAATGGTTCACGGAGAAACCGCTCTCCAATCCGCCATTAAGGCAAGTGAGGCTATGTTCGGCGGTGACCTAAAAGAATTAGAACTTTCAGTATTAGAAGATGTGTTCAGTGACGTACCCCACTATGAATTTCCCATATCCACACTTGGAGAAGAACCACAACTTCTTGACTTACTCGTAAAAGCCTCGTTTATCCAAAGCAAAGGCGAAGGGAAAAGACTCATAAAAAATGGCGGATTATATCTCAATAATGAAAGGATAGAAGATGAACTATTAAAAGTCACCGAGAGCCTACTATTAGGTGGAAAACTACTTATAATTAGAATAGGCAAAAAAGACTACAAACTTATCAGATTCATTTAATATTAGACCTAAAAATGGAATATGAGTCATCTGAAGCCATTATTTTTAACTTAGTTGATTACAGTAACACGAGTAAAATAATATCTTTCCTCTCCTCATCACGCGGTAAAATATCCTGTATTGCAAAAGGTATAAAACGAAAAAATAACCCCTGGAGATATTTCTGTGATAGACTTAATCTTCTCGAAATTCAATACACTTGGAAACCATCAAGAGAAATTCAAACATTAACGGAAATGAACCTTCTCAATAATTATCCTGCGATAAAAAAGGAT
>CAZZMK010000249.1:0-7053 GCA_964655185.1 uncultured Nitrospirales bacterium
GAATTATCCACATTTAAAAGTTGCTTTTTATATTCAAAAATATATAATCTTAAATACATATCCACAAATCAAGATTGCCTACTACTACTGAAGGTAGTTTAAATTAAGAGTAGGAGAAGTAAAACAATAAAAGTTTTTGGAGGTAACTATGGAAATAAAGGTTTCACAGGAGAAATTAAGCGACGTTTTAGCAAGTGTAAGAAGTGCAGTCCCAGCAAAGACTGCACTACCAATTTTATCGTCAGTACTGCTAACTGCAGAAGAAGGGGTGTTAAAATTTACCAGTACTGATTTAAAGATGACCATTGAAAAAGAGTTGGATGATTGTGAAATTATTGAAGAAGGTAAGGCTACTATAAGAGCGCACCTCTTTTATAATCTTGTGTCTCGCTTACCTAAGGGAGAGGTGTGCATCAGGACAGTTGAGGATAATCAGGTGATTGTTAAGTCAGGGAGGATGGAGGTGAAATATTTTACTGCTCCACCGGATGACTTCCCTCCTGTTGCATCTGTTAGTGATGATAGTCCCCTCGTTATTTCGGAAACTTTACTGTTAGATATGTTTAAGAAAGTTGCATTTGCAGTTTGCACCGATGAGGCAAGGTATGCTTTGACGGGTGTGCTAATAGAAACTGTTGATGGAAAGTTGACGGTTGTTGCTACGGATGGGAGGAGGCTGAGTTTGAGGAGAGAATATGGTGTTGTACCAGACTCTAAGAGTATAAGAATTACAGTCCCGGAGAGGGCAGTTAAGGAATTGCAAAGTCAAATGGAGGGTGTAGGTGATGTTAAGATGTTTACGGGTAGTGGGAGAGCTGCTTTTGAGTTTGGTAAGACAAGGTTGACGACGAGTTTGATAGAAGGTACGTTTCCTAATTACGAGATTGTAATACCAAAAGACTATACAAAGAATGTTGTTGTGAATACTGAGTTACTGAGAGACACACTTCGTAAAGCAGAGTCAATGAAGTCAAACATTGTCAGGCTTAGGATTGCTGAGAATAGGGTTGAGGTTAAGGTTCAGAACCCTGAAGTTGGTGATTTTACCGATGAGGTAGATGCGGAGTATAGTGGTGAGGAGGTGGGGATAGGGTTTAATATAGAATACTTATTGGATGTTATGGAGCATATAACTACAGAGAAGGTGATTATATCTGTCAAGGACGGTTCAAGTCCTTCTGTAATTAAACCGTATGGTGCTAAGGACGAATACCTCAACATAATTATGCCAGTTAGGACATAGTTTTTTTGAAATTTTTGGTTATGAAAATTCTACATTATCAGTAGCCAAAAACGTTCGGCAGTAATCCTCATTTCATCGGAGAGGGGAGATTTTATGAAGACTGTCTTAGTAGTAGTTGCCCACGCTGATGATATGGAATTTATGGCAGGTGGCACGGTTTACAGGTTTGCAGTTGAGAAGGGGTACCCCGTTTACGAATTGATACTTACCGATAATAGGCGTGGCTCGTGCAAGCTTGAACCAGGGGAGGTTGTAGAGAGGTCAAAGAAGGAAGCAACTGAAGCAGGGAAGATTTTAGGGTTGAAAGAAGTTAGGTTTTACGGGTTCCCGGATGGCGAACTTGAGGATGTACCAAGAAAGGTGGTGAGGGATATTATTATTGATATGGTAAGGGAAGTAAAGGCTAACCTTGTTATGAGTTGGGACCCATTTGCCCCAGGTGAAGACCATCCTGACCATAGAGTAACTGCGATGGCTACCTATGAAGCGTGCTCATTTTGCAGTAACCCGAACTTTGGAACGAAAGGACTACACCCTCTTCATTTCGTTGCGGAAGCAATGTGGTTTGCAAAGAAGCCAATGGGCGAGCAACTCATAGTTGACATTAGTGGCGAGCCATTAGAGAAGAAAATAGAGGCGCTACTTAAACACGAAACTCAAATGGAATTAACCTTTGACTCCTTACTCTTTGAGGCTAAAGTGAGTGGGGTTAGCCTTCCCGGCCTGGAAGGCATCTCGAGGGACCAAAGGAATTTGCTAATAGCAAATGGGATAAGAGGGTATACTGAAGAGGTAGGTAAGAAAGCAAATTTCAGTAATGCGGAACAGTTTAGATACGAGAAATTTGGCTATTTAGAGATGATTCTGGGTCAGGAGGTTTGTACACCTGACTTCCCTCTTATATTAAGGTGAAAGAGAACTTAATATTTTTCCTCTTGACTAATATATATAAGATGTGTAATTATTAAGAGCGTTTTCTTGTATTACAAAAAAACTTAACCAGAGGAGGTCCAAAGGTGGAAATAGGGATGAGTTTATACCTGAGACTAAGCGTAATGATGTTCTTAGAGTTTGCTATATGGGGGGCTTGGGCACCCGTACTTGCATCCTACCTAATCAACGACCTCAAACTATCTGGAAAACAAACAGGTTGGATATATGCAACACTTTGGATTGCTTGTATAATATCCCCATTTTTGGGTGGGCAAATTGCAGACCGTTGGCTAGCAAGTGAAATTTTCCTCGGCGTAGTCCATCTACTCGGTGCAGTATGTCTATTATATGCTGCGTTCCAGAGAAAATTCCTCCCACTATTCCTTGCTATGTTTATTTATTCACTCTTGTATGCTCCTACACTCGCCATTGTCAATTCAGTAATGTTTTCTAACATTCCGAAAGACATCATTGGCACAGTGAGCCCAAGAATTAGGGTATGGGGGACTATAGGATGGATTATTGCAGGGTGGCTACTGAGTGTTTTAAGGACAAGTGGAGCAGGCTCGTTAGGTGGGGAGAAAAAATATTCAGACAGTTTATTCGTTGCAGGTGTCTTGTCTTTATTAATGGGTATTTATTGTTTTACGCTTCCACACACTCCACCGCCGGAGAATCCATCTAATCCTCTTGCTTTTCTCGAAGCAATAAGTATGATGAAAGAAACATACTTCTTGGTGTTTTTAGTTATATCATTTATAGTAACAACAGAACTCCAATTTTATTATGTTCCTACAGCACCGTTTCTACAGGACATAGGTGTATCATCTAACTATGTCCCTGCTGTAATGACCATAGCCCAAATTGCGGAGATAGTGGGTATGGCGGTTCTGCTCCCTTGGGCTATGGAAAATATGGGGATTCAGTGGGTTCTCGCAATAGGTGTAATAGCCTGGCCTTTAAGGTATATGATATTTGCGATGATGAAACCCTTATGGTTAGTAATTGCGTCCTTGGGTTTCCATGGGATAGGTTATACATTCTTCTTCTTTGCGGGGCAAGTTTTTGTAGACAAAGTTGCACCTGAGGAAATAAGGGCTTCTGCTCAGGCGTTAATTACAGTAGCAACACTTGGGCTTGGTAACTTCATAGGAACGCAGTTTACGGGAATAATATTAGATATATTCAAGGATGAAGAAGGCAAGTTCGAGTGGAGACCTATATTCATCATTCCTTGTGTGTTAACAGTGCTGTGTGCCATAGCCTTTGTCTTATTCTTCCATCCACCCTCTGCCGTAAAGTAGAACATTCTACTGAAGAGAGTTTTAGTAAAGGGAAATAGTAGGAGAATATAAAATTTACTGAAGTGGTGGGACTTTTTGCCATTGGCGGGTTCGCCAACTGAGATATCCGAGTTCTGCAAGTTGGACACCTTTTGCACCTTCGAGTAGGTTCCAGCGGAAAGGTTCGTCATCTACAAGGTGGAGGAGGAATTTCTTCCACTGTGCTTTGAAGGCATTTTCGTATTCCTGATTATCGGGAAGTTTTAGCCAGTGTTCGTAGAAGTTTATTGGCTGGGGAATGTCTGGATTCCAAACAGGTTTTGGCGTGGCTTCTACAGGTTGTATATAGCAATCTCTTAACCCTGCTACTGCAGAACCTTTATAACCATCTACCTGTATTGTTAGGAGGTCATCCCTTCTAACTCGGGTGCACCAGGATGAGTTGAAGTGGCAAACTGTTCCATTCTCTGTTATGAATGTGGAATATGCGGAATCTTCAACATCGCACTCATATGGGTTTCCGAATTCATCCCATCTTTTGGGTATATGCGTAGCACCCAAGCAATTTATGTCAGTGATAGTTCCAAACAGGTTGTCTACAAGGTATCGCCAATGGCACAACATATCCATAATAATTCCGCCACCTTCGGATTTCTTATAGTTCCACGAAGGTCTCTGGGCTGGTTCAAATTCACCTGTGAATACCCAATAGCCAAACTCACCTCTAACCTCGTGGATTTTCCCGAAGAAGCCTTGTTTTATTAACTTGGCCAATTTCATTATGCCTGGTAGCCATAGTTTATCTTGAACTACCCCATGCTTTACACCTTTACTTTGAGCCTTTCGATAGAGGTCGAGCGCCTTATCGAGAGAATCCGCCGAGGGCTTTTCACAATAAATATGTTTTCCTGCTTCTATTGCTTTGAGAACAGCATCGTATCTAAGAGAAGTTGTTTGAGCATCGAAGTATACTTGGTATTTCGAATCAGAAAGAGCATCATCAAGATTAGTTGTCCAGGGGAGATTTTGATATTTTTCTGAAAGTTCTTTAAGTTTTTGTGGATTCCTCCCTACCAATAGAATCTCTGGTAGAATTTTATTACCATTTTTGGTTGTAACACCACCGTCTTTGAGTATTGAGATTAGGGACCGTTCTAAGTGTTGATTTCTACCCATTCTGCCTGTTACGCCATTCATTACAATGCCAATCTTAATATCACTCATTTCTCGCCCTTTCTTAGTATATTGTTTAATTGAAATATATATGATGTGTGCAATCGGGGTCAAGATATGTGTGTGATTAGGTAAATGTGGAAGAAAAATGAGTTACAAATTTTTTTAGGGATTAGATACAGTAAAGGAGAGGAAGGCAAAGACAAGGACTACTAATTTTAGGTTTCTGGGACAAGCAAATTTAGAAGGGCGAGTTAGAAATTTTATATATATAGAGTAGGCTATGGCGATGTCTCAGGGTTATTGGGATTGGTCATCTTTTTTACCCAGAAGTCGAGTGGGACAAATTGTTCTTGTTGTTCAATATTATACTTTTCCTTCTTCCTTTTCCCGGCACCCGGATAAATGTCCTTAAAGTCCATATTGTATTGTTCTCTGATTTTTTTCCAAAGATACTTTGTTAAGGCATTGCGAACTTGCACGGGATTGTTTACAAATCTTATTCCTATTTGCATAGGAGAGCCAGTTTTGTAGTCAGGTGGGACCTTTCTCACAAGAGAGGCATTAAGTATTTGAACTCTTGAACCAAGTTTCATATAGAGTTTTATAGGGTTGGAAACAGGAAGGATATGCTCAACAGAGATTAAAGCGCCAGAAGTGCTAATATCCGTGAGCGTGGCAGGGAAAGTTATATTGTTAGTTCCATATTCTACCAATACAGGCTCGCTAACTTTCACTCGCCAGGATATTCTTTTTTCGGAGTATGTCCTACTGCCTGTGCGCTGTAGGTAGAGAAGGTCATTAAATTGTTTTGGGGCGTTCAGTGTGAAGTAATGAAAGCCCGCGGTGAATTCGGGGAAGTTGATAAGCAGGTCAACATATACACCAGGACCGATAGGCTCTTCAAGTGGGTACCTAACGATAGCCCAACTTCCCAATACTTCCATCAATACTACGGGGACATTCCTTTGTCCCCATACGAATTGTGCCTCGGCGCCCTTTTTAATTATGTACTTCATATTTCCCGCTTTATATTTCTCCCGGCTTAAACTCAGGTTTTGTATCTGCGAAGAAGTTCCATGGTTTTTCCTCGTGGGCTGATTGCCATAGCCATAGTAGAAGTTCTAAAAGGTGATAGTCACCCCATATACACGATTCACCGCAAGGTATGTTTTTACCCGGTGGAATATAATCCCAACCATTTGGCCTGTGGTATACCGCGTGTAGAAGTAAGCCTTCGTGAGAAGCATCAGTGGAGAGGAAAGTTTTGGATAATAGGGTTTGTGTTATTGTCAAACCTGCTTTGTAATATTTTTCGCCTGCATCATTTTTCCCGAGATAATTTCCTAACCTAAGTAAAGCCTGAGCAGAGATGACGCCCGCGGAACTATCTACTGGCTCTATATCATTGTATGGGTCTGCGGGGAACTTCTGATACTTGCCGAGGTACGTTAACCCAGGGGCGCCAGTGTCCCAGAAAGGTATTCCATCTAAGGTGCAGTGTTCGAGGTAGTATTCTGAAGTTGCCCTACATGCATCTGTAAGGGCTTTAATTAATTCTCTTTTTTTATCGAAATTGTGCCAGTACTCTTCAGGGAGTGAAGAGAAGAATTCGAGTTGCTCAGCACAACCGAGCATAGCCCAGGCTAACCCGCGAGTCCATGTTGTGAATGGGGAGAAACCTTGCTGAGTAGATGGATTACGGAAGGTGCCTGTTTTTGTGTTGAATACGCATTCGTGAGCAACTCTACCTTTTTCATCGTAGGCGTCTCTACCCTTACCGTAGTATATGTTATAGCGAAGGGTGTTTTTAATGTGGAGGATTGCCCTTTGAAGTAGAGAGATATTTTCATCTCCTTCTGTTTTTAGTGAGTGTCCCAATAACCATGCAAGTTCGAGCACTCTGCAAGTTCTAATTGTGTCCACGAAGAGGGAATGAGGACCATTGAAGGAGTAGATAAAACCTGTGCCATCGTTTAGGGTTGTCCACCTGCTCGCTTGAACTGCTCCTGATACACGGATTGCAAGTTTGTATTTTTCAATCTCTTCATTACCATATTTATTTTTGCCTTTAATGGTAAGTCGCCACAGATTACCGTAGGAAGAGATTGTATTAAAGCCGTGGTCGTGGACACCTGTATGGGTTAAGTATGTGTCAATTTTGTGGATTTGGGTTCGCACGAGTTCGAGAAGAGATTCGTCGTTGGTAATTTCGTAGAGCAAGAGAGGCATACCAAACAGGAATCCACGAGTCCACTCTGTCCATCCTTGCGAGGTATACTTCCCCGCGCGGGTGAAGACAGGTGCAGATGGATTGTCACACCAAGTCTTAAAAAGGTTTTCTACCTTGAATTTTGCTATAGTAGAGAAGTGTTCTATTACTGGTACAAAAGTTTTTTCTGTAAGAGAATATTCAATTTC
>CAZZMK010000250.1:0-6920 GCA_964655185.1 uncultured Nitrospirales bacterium
TCTCAAAGGGGGAAATTGCTAAGGATTTCATATTGTTTTTTACGAAGTTCGTTTATCTTATTTTGTAGTTCATTGATTGCATTCTCTACTCTTTTGGTCTTTTTTAATTTCTTTTGCAACTTTTCAAGTTTCTTTTCCAAAGCAGTAATTTGTTGACGATAGAAGATTAGTTGGTCCGCACTTATAAGTAATTGTTTTTTGAGTTTTTCTATCTTTGCTTTGTCGTCATCACTAACTTCAATAACTCTTGCAGGGTCTAATCTACCCGACCTTATTCGAGAAGCAATTAAATAAAACTCGTGCACTGTATATGGAGCACTTAATAGAACCCTTACCAATTCTTTCTCCGCTTCTTCAATCTCCTTTGCAATGCTGACCTCTTTTTCTTTTGTCAAAAGAGGGACTTTACCCATTGCCCGAAGGTAAACTCTAATTCCCTCATCAGGCTTAACGGCAGTTTTTTGTGCCTCTGCTTTTTGTGTTTCTCCTCCGGCGGAAAGAGTTAGCAAAGGGAGTTTTTCATAGCCAAGGGCTTGTAATGACTCACTCGGGCTTTCACTCGCCAGAAGCATCAATTCAAGAAAACCATTGTCTTCTGATGAATCGAACCACTTTTGTAGTTTTTTAGCCACTGTCTTTGAGTTCATTTTATACATATCATCACCTCTTTATATTAATCTCTATGGTATAGTTATCTTATTCCTTTCATTTAGTAACGATTTCTGCTTTTCTAAGAGACATAGTAGTTCATCTTTATTTTGTTTGCGTTCAGCCTCGCGGATTTCAATATTCACCTTGTTAATCAAATCATCAATATAATCCATCTTAATTTTTCTTAATCTCTCTTCCACTATCCTTGGCAAATTAATATCTTTTGGAGCGATAAAGATAGCCTTTGCAATTATATTCGCTATATCGGGGTCATCTATGTATTTCAGATCAGGATTTTCATTTTTTAGCAAGTAGTCTATAACCTTTCCTACGGTATCGTTTGGGATAGGTATATTTTGAAAGAAGTCTTTCGTTCTTTCACAAAGTTCAGTATTGTTCAACAAGGCTACTATGAAGCATGCATCTTCTCTCGACAACTCATCTTTGGTCTCAGGAGTAATTTCCGTTGTTACTCTATAATTATTTCTCAAAAACTGTTCGTAATCGCTGAAGATTGCCCAATAACTAATCTTTAATTCGTTCGCAATTTCTCTAAGATATTCCTCTTTCAATGAGTTTTCATTTACCATAGATATTAAACGAAAAAGTTCGGTCAATATATTGACTTTTCCACGAGGGTCGGTCATTCTTTCCTTGCTTTGCTGTATATAGAAAGTGAAGAAACTCGGAGCATTCTCTATCAGTTCATTCCATTCTTCTACAGAATGAGCTTGTAAGAACTCGTCGGGGTCTTTCCCCGCCGGTAATACTACTCCTTTTGTAGATAATCCTGCCTGTAGTAGAATCCCAGTAGCACGTAAAGCGGCATTTATCCCCGCGGGGTCGGCATCGTAAACTATAATCACTTCAGATGAGAATCTTCTAATTAGGTTAGCCTGGTCAGGTGTTAAGGCAGTTCCACAAGTAGCGACTACATTTCTAATCCCACACTGGAAACAGCGGAGTAAGTCCATATATCCTTCTACTAAGACAACATATTTTTTATTTCTTATAGTTTCTTTCCCCTCCCATAATCCATATAGTATTCGACTTTTTTTGTAGAGTTCGGTTTCGGGGAGATTTATGTATTTAGGTTCTTCCTTACCAGTGATTTCCCTTCCACCAAATGATACTACCTTGCCGTCTATACTTCTTATAGGGAAAATGATTCTGTTTCTAAAGAAGTCATAATATTTATTTTCTTTGTAACTTTGTCTTACCAATCCTGAGCGGATGATTAGTGCATCTGAAAAGCCTTGTGATTTTAAGAAACGATATAGAGCCTCTCCATCCGCCGGAGCATATCCTAAACCGAACTCATTCTGAATTTGGGGTGAAATATTTCGTTTTTTCAGATAATCCTGGGCAATTTTGCCTGTAAGGGTATTATTGAGTTGATTCCTATAAAAATTTACCGCCTGTGAATATAGAGCATATAATTGCTTCTTTGAATCCTCTTGAGTAGTTTGCCCTTGTCCAGAGCCATAGGTTGGTTTAGGAAGTTTAATGCCCGCTCGTTCGGCAAGCATTTCAAGTGCCTCGGTAAAGGTCAAGCCGTTAATTTCCTGTAAAAAAGTAATAGCATCGCCACCCTTACCACATCCGAAGCAGTGAAACATCTGCTTAGATTTAGATACAAAAAATGAGGGCGTTTTTTCAGCGTGAAATGGACACAAGCCTCGATACCTATCTGTTCCCGATTCTTTTAATTCACAATAAGAAGATACAACTTGCACTATGTCGATAGATTGAAGAACTTGCTCAATTATGTGTTTGGGATACAAGGGCTTGTAACTACCTCTTTATGGTAAATGATGTTAATGTTTCTATTTAAAGACAGTACATCCCCTATTTTGTCAAGGTAGATTAATTATATCATAAACATATTAAAAATGCAAATGCTTTTCTAATACTTAAGAAGCATCCGAAGGGGCCTTTGAAACTAAACAAGTGAATTTTCAAGTCAAATCGCAAAAGTGATTTTTGATGTTAGCAGGAGAAAATGGCGTGAAAACGAGTATATTGCTTTATAAAGTTAAGATACTACTACTTTGTTTATTCCCAATTGTTTTTCAATCTAATTCTTATTCGATTGGTGAGAGGGCTCATATCGAGTTAGGTTTAGAAGCAATAGAAAAATACATATTAGGTTGGGAAGAACAATATCCCCCTATTGCTGAATTTTTTAAGAATGAAGATGTATACCCTGCTTTTTATGCAGGGTGTGCTTTCCCAGATTGGGGTTATGGTGGAATTAATCACGGTGCTGGGGAAGCCTCTCATTGGAATAAGTTCATTTCTACTTTTGCAAAGGTATTGAAGGAGAAAAGAAACGATATGCCGTTACCGCAATTTAGGAAAAACTTGGCTTTTTTCCTCGGGATAGTGGTTCACAGTATATCTGATATACCTTGGCATTTTGACGATGAGCAGAATAAATCGTTTTTAACCTCAGCAAGGGAACTTGGCGGGTCATCTCATCGAGATTCGGAGATAGCAACAGATATATTCTTGTTTGCTGAAAAAGAGTTGCCTTATCCAATTTCTCCTCCACTTTACTGGCCTTACGATATTATTATGGAAGTATTTCAAAGGTGTGGAATTAGTGCCACTATCGAA
The DNA here is from genome assembly GCA_964655185.1 of uncultured Nitrospirales bacterium. Taxonomy (GTDB): domain Bacteria; phylum Hydrogenedentota; class Hydrogenedentia; order Hydrogenedentales; family Hydrogenedentaceae; genus Hydrogenedens. The sequence continues at coordinate 3,271 of CAZZMK010000250.1, forward strand.
CAGTTGAAAGCAGGATGTACCCGCGAACAGGGATATCTTGCCACAGGTCCCCTATTTGCTATGGTGGGCTACCAGAAAATGAAATCTGAACATAAATGGGTTTATGAACATTACTATGATTACTACTACGGCGGACTTAAACATTGTGCTTCTGCGGTAAGTAGTTTTATGAAGTATTATTTTGCTTTTATCACTGGTGATTATTTCATCCAGCGGAGCCTTGAGTATTCTCCTTATGTAAGGAAAAGTAATGATTACATTCCATTATCAGGCATTGAGGATGAGACAATAGAAGGGCATCCAAACCCTCAGAATACCGATGAGAAGAAATATCTAATTTTATCTAATAGAAATGATGGTATGAAGAGAGCATTAATAAAAATTAGCCTGCCTGAAGATTTTGCCAAATATGCAAAAGCAAATCTTTGGCTTTTTCTCGCAGAAATGGAGTATCACCCGAGCCAAAAAGAGTCGGTAAAAGTTTCTGTTTTTGATATTACTAATTCCCAATTAAACGAGAGGGAAAATAGTTGTGATTCGAAAAGAACTAATGAGATAGATGTTAGAATGACTCTCTCGCAAATGAAATCTGAAGAAGAACAAATTTTTGCGAACATCCCTCTTAAGGTCGGCTGGATAAAATTTGACCTATCTAAGTATATAAAGGAATGGGCAGAAAGAAAAGTCAATCAATTTAGTATTCTCATATCACTGATGGAAGAAGAAGATTTAACACTGAGATTTTATTCCTCAAAAGCATTTATGAGAGATGATGGAATATACTGTGGAGGCGATTTAATTGCATATAGACCCTCTTTTGTCATGCTCAAAGATACCCAATAGTAGTGATTGAATCTTATGCTCACCTATCAGGAATAATTATGAGGTTGTTTTTCTGATTTGTGATTTGTATAATAAAGTTTTTGACTCTCTTTGAATCACGGGACTTTTAATCTATCTACTAAAGAAGGGCTGGTCGATATGTATATAGGTCGGATAGTGTCAGTAGCACAGACGGACGATGGTCGTTTGTGTGCCATGTATAGGGTATCAAGTAGGTCTTTCCCTAATAGACAAGCAATTGTGAATAAAGACAAGGTTACCATTGTTCCGAAACCTGGATATGAAGGGGATATGTTAAAAAATCCCTATATATCCTATAACTGTCTTAAGACTGTGTTAGACGGTGAAGTGGCTGTGCTCAGTAATGGTAGTCATACTGACCCAATAGCGGAGAAAATCTTGAATGGTACTCCTACCCGTGATGCAATTGCTATGGTGCTTATGGCTCTTGATTTTGAAAAGGATGAATATGCTACTCCCCGCATAGTGGCTGTGGTAGATAGAGCAGATGGCTCAGGTTGGTTAGGAGTAGTAAGGTCTGATGGTATAGAGATTCGCAGAATGGATTTGAAGCCGGGAAGGTTTTTCTATGTCGCTACATACATAGAGAATTATATAAGCACTTGCCACAGTGGTGTATTTCCTGCAAAAACAGTTGATGAGGCTTGCGATTTTATATTAAAAGGTGGCTTATTTGCAGATAGGACCCACCCTGTTACCTCTGTATGTGCTATGGCATCGGAAGATGGCTTCGAGATAGCAATAAAGAATTTCGAGGGGTAGGTCTTGGTATAACTTACCATTTCTAAAATATATTTTGTTTTTACTTTTTTGTTTCTGCAAAACAATTCTGGTTATTTAGGATGGAGGATGTATGGTTAACTTCAATGAATATGTGAGTCCATTGGTAGAAAGATTTGCTACAAAAGAGATGATACAACTTTGGAGTCCTCAGCGGAAGTTTTCTACCTGGCGTAAATGTTGGCTTGCTCTTGCAGAAGCGGAAAAAGAGTTGGGACTTGATATAACAGATGAACAGATTGAAGAACTCCGTGCACATCTCGATGACATAGATTTTGCAAAGGCGAGAGAATATGAAGAAAAGACCCGCCACGATGTAATGGCTCACATCCTCGCGTATGGTGATGTTGCTCCAAAAGCAAAACCGATAATACATCTCGGTGCTACAAGTTGCTTCGTAACAGACAATACCGACCTGATACTTATGAGAGATGGATTGATACTCATTAGAGATAAAATTGTGGCTGTATTGAGTAAATTGAAGAATTTCGCCCTTAAATATAAGGACCTTGCTACCCTCGGCTATACTCATTTTCAACCTGCTCAACTTGTAACTGTGGGTAAAAGGGCTTGTTTATGGGCGCAGGACCTTGTGCTTGATTTTCATCAAATAGAACATGTTTTGTCAAACATAACCTGTAGAGGGGTGAAAGGTGCTACTGGAACGCAGGCTTCTTTTTTTGCCCTATTTAATGGTGACCATTCAAAAGTAAAAAAACTCGAAGAATTGGTGGCAAAGAAACTCGGATTCAATTCTGCTATTCCTGTTTCAGGACAGACATATACCCGCAAGATTGATACTCAAATACTCCAAGCACTCGCCGGTATAGGGGAGTCCGTGCATAAGTTCGCTACTGATATTAGGTTGCTTCAGCACCTAAAAGAGGTAGAAGAGCCTTTCGAAAAAACTCAGGTAGGAAGTTCTGCTATGCCTTATAAGCGTAATCCTATGCGAGCAGAACGAGCCTGTTCCCTTGCCCGCTTTGTAATGTATCTCCCTGTGTATGCCTCTTCAACTGCCTCGGTTCAATGGATGGAAAGGACCCTCGATGATTCTGCGATTAGAAGAATTATTATACCCGAAGGCTTTCTTGCTACTGATGCTATATTGAATTTATATTTGAATATTATGGAAAACCCTGTTGTCTACCCACAGGTAATAACAAAGCATGTTAGGGAAGAACTCCCGTTTATGGCTACCGAAGTGCTGTTGATGGCAGGGGTGAAAAAGGGTGGGGACCGTCAGAAACTCCACGAGATTATCCGTCGTCACGCTCAAGAAGCAGGGGACCAGATTAAACGAGAAGGCAAGGGAAATGACCTGCTTAAAAGACTTGCAGACGACCCAGAATTTCCTCTTAATTCGGAAGAAATAGAAGAATGTTTAGATGAGAAAAACTTTGTAGGAAGGGCTCCTGAGCAGGTAGAAGAGTTTGTTCAAGATGTTCTAAATCCAATACTTGAGAAGTACAAATCCGCTCTCGATATAACCTCTACTGTCAATGTATAGTTTAGTTTTTCAAAAGATATTAACAAGTTATCCACAAAAATTATAAAGATAAAATTTTTAGTTGACATCCGTGTTAAGAGTGCTAACTGACTGATAGTAAATAACTTGCTTTTTAAGATAACGGTTTATAAAATTGGTATATAAACTTTTTATAACTGTTATCCACAAACTTTCCACAAATCGGTTTTTATAGAATTTATTCCTGCTTTGCGTTTTTATGTCAAAATTCATGAATATGCCTTGAGATGAGAGTTATTGCAGGTATAGCAAAAGGGACAAAGTTGTATACTCCGTCGAGTAGGATAATAAGACCTACTCTTGACAGAGTGAGAACTTCCCTTTTTGATATAATCGGGAGTGGTATTGAAGGTAAGTTTTTCTTAGACCTTTTTTCGGGGACTGGGGCTAATGGAATAGAGGCTTTAAGCAGAGGGGCACATAGAGCGTGGTTTGTTGATAAATCTTCTACAGCAATCCAATTAATACGAAGAAATCT
>CAZZMK010000251.1:0-8257 GCA_964655185.1 uncultured Nitrospirales bacterium
AGTGAATTGCTGAGGTTAATCCAATTCTTTAACATGGGTGGTTATTATCCGTGTCCAGATGACCCCGATAGTGAGGATGGTTATTGTGCTGGGCAACCATAATAATTAATTAAATGTAGGAGAGGGAAAAGTTTTTTACCCTACAAAAGAGTTAAGGTAGAATGGGAAGGAGGTTGGAGTACTTGGTTTCTCCAACCTCCATATTTTTATAGTTCACAAATTTTATTGATTTTAGTTATTTATTATGTTAAAATGTTTATAAAAGAGATTTAATTGAGGAATTGTATTTTACAAAAAGCGTAACGATGAGGAGACAGAATTATGGGAAGTAATTTGTGTAGGTTGCTGGGCGTAATCTTTTTGTTAGTTGCCGTCCAATCGTATGCGGTAATTTATGTTAACAAGGCAAGTACTGACCCAAATCCGGATGGCAGTTCGTGGGCAAAGGCGTTTCGAACAATACAAGAGGGAATAGATGCCGCGGCATTATTGGCTTCACCAGGAAACCCAGTAGAGGTCTGGGTAGCACAGGGGAATTATGATGAGCTCAGAACAATCCCTTGGGGGGCCCCTGCTAGTGTGGAAGGAGCCTTAGTAATGGAGCCCTATGTACATTTGTATGGGGGTTTTAAAGGAACGGAAACTTCTCGTGACCAAAGGAAACCGGCTAAATATATTACCGTTATTGATGGACGCACTTCGCGAGGTGGTACTAATGCTTACCATGTTATTGTAATAGGTCGGGCGACTGGACCTTGCGAAGATGTTGTAATTGATGGATTCCATATTCGGGGCGGGCGTGCAAGTGGTGTAGCGGGAGATTATCATACATGGCGAGGTGCAGGGATATATAACTGGCTCTCCTCCCCGAGGATAGGAAATTGTGTTTTCTATGACAATGTTGCTGCGACGGCTGGAGGTGCCATTGCAAATTTATCAGGTACAATTGGTCCTGATAATTACAAAGCAAATCCTATAATACATGATTGTTTATTTTATAGTAACACCTGTAATGAAACTGTTGATACTGGAGTTTCTCCTATTCGGGGAGGTGCAGGGATTTTTAACAATGGTATAAATTCTGACAACGCGGAAATAGGTTGTGAAGCCTATATAGTGAACTGTACCTTTTATAATAATGTCTCTGCAAATTTAAGTGGGCCAATGTTATATAACGCAAATACAATTATAAACAGTGGTTGTGGTGTAAATTTCCCTAGAATTTACAATAACATTTTATGGAACGCCGTAATGCCCTCTAATCCACACATCCGCAATTTTCGTCCTGGGATAGGATTTGCCTGGTCGGCAGATGTTCAGTATTGCGATGTTCAAGGGGAATACGGTGGGGGAGGAGTTGGAAACATTAATGCAGACCCACAATTTAGAAATCCAGCAAATTTGGATTTTAGGTTATCATTTTCACCTATGTCGCCTTGTATTAATGCAGGTTCTAATCCATTGGTGCAACCTCCAATAGGACCCGGGAGATTAGATATACGTGGATATAACAGGGTTGAAGGGCTTGTAGTAGATATGGGTGCATACGAAAATGTATTCTTCTCTGGAAATATGCCGGTTGACTTCTCAGCGACACCTACTGAAATTTTGGCAGGTCAAAGTGTGCAGTTTACTGATGAGTCAGAGACCTACGGTGTCTGGCCTGAAACTACTTGGTCGTGGAGTTTTGGTGATGGTGGGATTAGTAATCAACAGAACCCGAGTTATCAATATAATACTGCGGGGAGGTACACAGTTTCTTTAACGGTGACCACTGCGGAGGGCGATGGGAGTATGACAAAAACTGATTATATTATTGTCCATACTCCGCCTGTAGCCCAGTTCTCAGCGAATCCTGTTCAAGGGCAATATCCGTTAATAGTCCAATTTACAGATGAATCTATACCTGATGAGTTACCAGGAAATACTACGCAAATAACAGATTGGTATTGGGATTTTGATGGGGACGGTACCTGGGATGCTCATTACACAACGCCAACTAACCCGCAATGGACGTATAATACAGTTGGTGTTTATACAGTAACATTGAGAGTAGTAACTCAGTATGGAGAAGATACAGAAACGAAGACTAATTATATTGATGTTTGGCCCGACCCGTTAACAGTGAGCAACATAGTAATTCAGGAATTTGACCCGCCGAGAGATGGTCCGTTTAATGAAGATGATTATAGTTCACCGACTGCGTTAAATTTGAGTGATGGATATATTGGTTTCGGACGGTCGTTCCGTATGACAGTTTCTGTGAGTGGTGGATATGGTCCTTTCTCTTATCAATGGCAAATCAACAGGTCAGGGACATGGGTAAACATTTCTAACGGTGATTTTGAGCGTTTTGTAAATGGTTCTGATGGTGTGAATAATACGCGTGTCGTCACAAGGATAACAGGTGCTACTACTGCGCAATTGCAAGTAGAATATGCAATTCCTGGATTTGAAGATGGCCAGTATAAATGTGTGGTAACTGATTTAGGTGATACACCGCCTCCACCTAATGTGGCTGAATCCAATGTCAGAAGTGTAACAATTAATCCGAATATGATGAGGACAATCGAAGATTTGGCACCGTCGGTCAACAAGTATATTGGTGAAAATGTAATCTATGGATTTAAATTTATTGGTGGCCCTGGGACAGGTTATTTATATGTATGGTATATTCAGAGAGGTAATAACTTTGACCCGGTGGGAACGGGAACAAATCCGACAACCATATTCAATCTCGACCAGAGTATGATTGGAAATTATTATGGAACTGCAATAAATGTTTCTGGTGGTGGACAGACGGCATTTTGTGGTCCGAGTTATTTGAATGTACAGCCTGTGGTTAGAATTGATTCACAACCGCAGAGTATACATCGTAATACAGGAGGGACAGCCTCATTTAGTACGACGGCTGGTGGAGGCTATCCTCCGTATACCTTCCAGTGGTATTGGAATGGTTTGCCGTTAGATGAAGGTGATCATCCTTCTGGTTCTGGTTCTCCTGTAACTATAGTTAATAATGGTGCTACATCCACCGTAACCATATCTAATTTAGATTTGGCAGATGCGGGCCAATATATGTGTAGAGTTACAGACTCCGAGAATCGTGGTGCACCATCTACAGAGGATACGCAAGATGCTACCTTGACAGTAACCAATCCATTCTTAATAACTGACCCGACGCCAGCGAATGTTACTGTTTATGAAGGTTCAAATTATAGTATTACAGTAAGTGCTTCTGGAGGAACACCACCGTATACCTTTGTCTGGCAGAGGAATGTAGGAAGTGGTTATGTAACACTGAATGATGGTGATTTGAGTGGTAGAGTATCCATTGTTAGTGGTGCGGGTAATTCTGTGTTAACATTATCGAATGTTGTAGTAGCAGATACAGGTCAGTATCGTTGTATAGCGGTAGACAGTGGGCCTGACCCAGATGCATATCCTAGTAATCCGGGTGTGCTCAATGTATATGCAAACCTTATTGTTGATCCAAATTATCCGACGGATGTAGTAGAAAATATAGGGAATCAGGCACAGTTTAGTGTTCAAACAACGGGAGGTATTCCTCCACTAAATTACGAGTGGCAGTATGCTACAAACCAGGCGGGACCTTGGACACCGTTATCTAATGGACCGCACCCGTTGCATGCGAGCTCGATTGTTTCTGGAGCAGATGGAGCGACATTGGAAATTCAGTTGGCAGAAGGGGCGCATTTATCGGGATTGCAGAATTCGTACTATCGTTGCGTGGTAACAGATAGTGGAGCACCACAGAGTGGGACATCTCGAGAAGCCAAGTTGTCAATAACAAACTTTATCAATGTTCAGGGTCCCGATGATGTTCGTGCATATACAGGTGAGTCGCCTGTACAGTTAGTGGTAAATGTAAGTGGTGGACAACCGCCGTTCTACTATGAATGGTTCAAGGGAACAGAGAGTATATTAGGTCCTGTTGAAGGGCAAAATGTGCTTGATTTAGGTTCAGCAGAGGAGACCGATGCGGGCGATTACTATGTCGTCGTCAGTGATTCCAGTGGCGGATTGAATCCCGATGTGACATCACGGATAGCCAATGTAAAAGTTGCAGACCCACCACAGATAGTGACGCAACCGCAGAGTTTGAATCTATATTCTGGACAGGATGCGATATTCCAGGTAGAGGTAGTAGGAGGTTTTGAGCCGTATAATTACGATTGGTGGCGTGTTGGAGTAGGTTCATTAGGAGTTAATAATGCAACATTACTAATTGAGAATGTAGATGAATCATATGATGGGGCGCAGTTCATTGTATATGTATCTGACCAGCCGTCAACAGTAACTGGTTTGAATACTGTGTTAACATCAGACCCAGCCCTATTACGCGTTGCAAGCAGTGCGGTAATATTCACAAAACAGCCTGAGGATGAGAGGGTGTATATAGATGACCCATCGTTTGTAATGTCAGCGGATTTTGTTGGAGGTTTGCCTCCATTAACATACGCATGGAAGAGAGAATTACCTGGTGGAGGTACAGAAGTAGTGGCACAGAATACATTGGAGATACTTGTAAATACTTCATCTCTAAGTGTTGGTGTATATAGGTACTACCTTGAAGTTGTAGATGATATACCAATGGTATATCAATCGAGGAAAGCAAGGGTGGAGGTGAACAGACATTTGAGTATTACAACTGACTTGCAGTCCGAATACCATGCTACTGCTGGAGATAGAGTGCAAATGAGTATAGTAGTGGACGGTGGGCTTGGTAATAAGACATACACCTGGTATAGGAACCTGAATAGCAAAGCCTGGGAGGTGATACCAGGAGCCATAGGTCCTGTGTTGGTGATAGACCCTGCAGAGGTAGAGGATTCGGGGCAGTATTATGCGACGGTGCAAGATGACGGTAGTACAGTATCTCAAACGAGCGACCTTGTGAGTTCGAGTATTGCGACACTAACTGTAGAGAAGGGTATACCAGCGACATCGCTAACTGGCTTGTTAGTATTGGTGCTTATCTCTTCGGTGGTAGGTGCTATGCTGATTGTGAAGAGAAAGAAAAGTGTGAGTTAGTGTGTTATAAAGTTAGTGTTTAACTATTTAGAGTGGCTGGTAGGAGAAAAATCCTACCAGCCATTTTATATTCAATTTTTTATATTCAATTTACAATTAGTAGGAGGAATTATTTTCAGTATTTCAGTAAAGATGTCCCAAAAGAGTGGATTATATAGATGAGAGATGTATTTAACCTATTTTTCCTGGAGAACGACGATTTTTTCTGAGTGTATCTCGATACTTAATACCAATATTTTTTAACCTGCTTACTAATTTTGGAAACTCATTTGCGAGATTGTTCTTTTCACCTATATCTTCTTCAAGATTGAACAAGGATAGCCCTATTTCTTTTCCAGCGTATTTACCTGGTTTGCCTTCTTTTCCCGGAACCTCAAGGTCTTGATATTTGTGTGGATAATGTAGTTTCCATTTGCCATATCGTATGGCTTGTAGTTCATCGTGAAGGAAGTATAAGAAAAATTTATGAGGGGATTTGCTCTCAGGGTTTGTAAGTAAATGCCAGATACTTTTCCCGTCTATCTCAGGTTTCTTGGGTACTTCTACTCCTGCAATTTCCGCGAAGGTAGGATAGAAATCAAATGTGGCTGAGATTTCTTTGCACGTTTTACCCTCGGGAATGAATCCTGGTGCCCAAGCAATAAATGGCACTCGCATACCACCTTCGAAAGTGGTTCCCTTACCGCATCTCAGAGGACCCGCAGAACCACCATCTTCACCATATAGTAGCCAGGGACCATTATCTGATGTAAATACTACAAGGGTATTTTCGTATAGCCCTGTTTCCTTTAGAATTTTGAGTATTTCTCCTACTGACCAGTCTATCTCCTGGACTACATCGCCGTAGAGCCCTGCTCCTGATTTGCCCTTGAACTTTTCCGAGACGAATAATGGCACATGTACCATAGTATGCGGTAGGTAGAGAAAAAAAGGATTATCCTTATTTCTCCTGATAAAATCAATAGCCCTTTCGGTATAGGCGGTAGTGAGTTTGCTTTGGTCCGGGTCATATTCAATTATTTTGTCTCCTTCTATGAGTGGTAGGGGAGGCGCATGTGGCTTACTAATTGGACCCATATCGTTGGAATAGGGGAGACCATAGTACTCATCGAATCCGTGATATATTGGTAGAAAGGACATAAGGTGTCCGAGATGCCATTTGCCATAGCACGCGGTTTTGTAATTCGCTTTTTTGGCTAACTCAGCAATAGTTATCTCTTCAGCGTTTATCCCTACCTTGTCTTTCCAATTTAATACGCTTGGTAGTCCGACTCTTTGTGGGTAACAACCTGTTATGATAGAGGCTCGGGTAGGGGTACACATGGGTGCGCATGCATAAAAATCTGTGAATCTTACCCCTTCCTTTGCCATTTGGTCAAGATTGGGTGTAGAGAATTTTGTATTTCCGTAGCAACTTAAGTCGCCATAGCCGAGGTCATCAATCAGGATGATGATGAAGTTTCTGGGATACTTAGATTTTGTTATACTTTGCTTTTTGTTATGCCTCGGTGTAGTAGTAGAGGCGTGTAAGAAGGAAGGGCAGGTTAGTAGACCTAACACTGCCCTTTTTAGAAAATCACGGCGTTTCATCTCCTCGCCTTAACTTCTATTTTTCATTCGGTATTTGTATTTTATTCTTGCCAATTATGAAAATCCAACTGCGGTAGTTACCCATGCGAAACCTTGATTTACTGGAGCCTTACCTGGATACCTAACAAACTCTACATGTCCATCCATATAAAGCACATTGCAACCGCCAGGTACATGGTTGAATCCTTGAGTTGCTGTTGCCACAAGGTCAAACATAATAAATACTGTGCTTTGAGCCTTTGCGGAAGCAGAAGGATTATTAATATCTGTGATTAGGAATCGCTCTATGCCTTCACGCAGGCGATAAACTATAGCACCTCTTGCATTTCCGTAAGGTGCACCTACATCTTGGTCTTCATCCGTTGCTCTTGGAACGTCTGGTTCTGGATATGTGTATAATTTTGCGGCAAGCATAACAAACTGGGCGGGTCCGGTATATGCAGAATAGTCAGGGTCGAATAGTCCCAAATTTATTTGCTCATCGGTATCTTCGCATTGGTCTAATACATAGCCGAGGTATGCGTAACTGGTGTCAATTCGGAACATACCTCTTTCCATACTATTGCACGCGAGGTAAAATTCAGATTGATTTGTTATAGGATTGATTAAATCCCCTGGCTTTGCTTCTGCGTCTGATGGACATAAAGTAATATTCGGGTCAGTTAAATATTCAGGAAAGATAGATGGAACATACGGACCTACTGAAATTCGCAATTTGTTAGTGTGAGTTACTGGGAAGCCCGGGGTGTTACAGTCAACAAGGTCGCCGTAATAGGCGCAGAGTCTTGGGAACTTCTCGCCTTTAGCCTCGTTTGCATACATTTTGAAAACCAGTCCCCACTGCTTTAGATTGTTTTGACAGGAAGAACGGCGTGCTGCTTCGCGTGCACGGGCAAGGGCAGGCAATAATATTGCTGCAAGTATGCCAATGATGGCAATGACTACGAGGAGTTCAATCAGTGTAAAACCTTTTCTTCTCATAAGATTACTCCTTCTTGTTAAAAGTTACTGTTTTTATCAGTAAACGATTACCTCTTTATAATAGTAGCACAATATTAGGAGTTTGTCAAGAAAAATATTAGTTTTATATTATTTTGGCAGAAAGTATTAGTTTAATTGCAAGATAATTTTCTAATTTTCGAGTAATAGTAAAAATTAGAATTATGCTTTCATCTCAATTAAGAATAGGTTTTAACAATTCTATTAGTGGTGGGCTTGTTAATGCGGTTGTAGAGGCTGAAACTTTAAGCACAAACTGCTTGCAAATGTTTTTGCATTCTCCGCGAGTTTGGGAGTTTAACGGTATTTCAACTGAGGAAGCAGATGTTTTTCGAGATAATGTTAAGAAAAGACAAATAAGACCTATCGTAGTGCACTCATCTTATTTGCTGAGTCCACTTTCGGAAAATTCTGAGATGGTAGAGAAGACTAAAACTTTGCTTGAGAAAGAACTTGTTAGTGCTGACCTTATCCGTGCTGATTACTATGTATTGCACTTGCGGGAGAACAAGGGATATGAGTTTCAGAAAAATATTGAACTTCTTTTTAATTTCTTTTCGATGATAGCAAAGCCTAATCATGTGAAAATCTTACTTGAAAATCTTGCAATTGG
>CAZZMK010000252.1:0-7052 GCA_964655185.1 uncultured Nitrospirales bacterium
CAATATAATTAATATCTTATCTTTACAATTGGGGCATCTCATTTATCAACCATTTCCTGGCTACGGTGACTACCATATTTTAACCCTTACTATCATATACTATCATATCAAAACGAAGTTGAATATTGAAGTGATTTAAAAGAGCACGTAAATTTACTTTTGTGGTCTATCTTGCTTAAATAGTTCTCACCCTTCTAATAGAAATCAGGCACTTGAAAGTGGTATAACATTATAAAATGTCAAATTTCTATAAATATTATAAAGTTTATGGAGGAGAGGAAATTTCTTTATGCTTGAATCTTTGCTTTATCCCAAAAGTATAGCGATTATAGGAGCGTCGAGGACACCTGGGAAAGTTGGATATTCGGTATTGGAAAACCTCATCAAAGGTAATTATCAAGGAACAATAGTTCCAGTTAATCCTAATGCAAGCGAGATATTAGGAATAAAGTGTTATCCAAGACCTAAGGATGCAGGCGTTAAGATAGATTTGAGTATTATAGTGGTTCCTAATACTGCTGTTAAGTCTGCAATAGAAGAATCCTACGAAGCGGGAGCCACTTCAGTATGTGTGATTACAGCGGGGTTTAAAGAAGTGGGTCCCGAAGGTGCAAAGATGGAAAATGAGATAAGAGATTTCTGTAAGGCAAGAAAAATTAGGCTCTTAGGTCCTAACTGTCTTGGTTTGATTAATACGGAAAACAATATGAATGCGTCATTTGCTAAGCAAATGCCCAAGCCTGGACACATTTCGGTAATCTCCCAATCGGGTGCACTTTGCACAGCCATATTGGACTGGTCTATCGGGCGTGGAATTGGGTTAGCAAAACTCGTGAGTATAGGTAATAAAGCAGACTTGTGTGAAGTAGATATTTTACAGGCACTTGGAGAAGATGAACAGACAAAGGTTATTGCCTGTTATCTTGAGAGTATTACTAAAGGGGAAGATTTTATTAAGGTTGCAGAGCAGGTTGCATCAGTAAAACCTGTAGTAGTGCTTAAGGTGGGTACTACTCAAGCAGGAAGCCGTGCAGCATCCTCACACACGGGAAGCCTCGCAGGTGAAGATATAGCATATGGCGCTGCATTCAGGCGTGCGGGTGTTATCCGTGCGGATACTTTCGAATCCTTATTCGATTATGCTTCCGCTTTAGCAATGCAACCATTGCCGAAGGGGAATAGGGTGGCTATAATAACTAATGCAGGTGGTCCTGGAATCATGGCTGCCGATGCGGTAGAAAATCTCGGCTTGGAGGTGAAGCCTTTACAAAATTCTATATCGATGGCACTTAAACAGAAACTTCCGCCCGCTGCGAGTGTAGCAAATCCTATAGACGTGTTAGGCGATGCAGACCCTGAAAGGTATGCTACTGCGTTGAATGCGGCGCTTGAGGATGATACCATAGATTCTGTTATAGTTATACTTACACCTCAAGCAATGACCAAGCCTGCCGAAACTGCAAGGGCTATAATTTCAAATTTAAAGGGTAATAAGCCTGTTCTTGCTGCGTTTATGGGTGGTGCGGATGTTATGCCCGCAAGGGAAGAATTAGTTTCTGCTAACCTGCCTGATTATCCTTCTCCTGAACGGGCTGTTTCTGCTCTCAAGGCGATGTGTGATTATTCTGCTTGGCGTAGAAGACCTCCAAGAGTAGTTTTACGATTTCCCGTAAACAAACGAAGAATAGAACGCATAATCAGGAGGCATCAGCGAGAAAAGCGAACATTTATAAATGAAGTAGATGCAAAAGAGATTTTGCGAGCATACGATTTTAATGTTCCGCCAGGTGGACTTGCTCGAACGGATGAGGAAGCGGTTACAATAGCGGATAGAATTGGCTATCCTATTGCAATGAAAATAGTATCTCCTGATATAGTCCATAAGTCTGATATAGGCGGTGTAAGATTGGGTTTGTCTAATCCTGCTCAGGTAAGGGATGCTTTTGATTTGATGTTGTTGCGTGTGTCGCGAAGAATGCCTAATGCAAAAATTCTGGGTGTCTATGTGGAAAAAATGGCGAGGCAGGGTAGAGAGGTTATATTAGGGATGCATAGAGACCCACAATTCGGACCTATGTTAATGTTCGGGTTAGGTGGTATATTTGTGGAGGTTATGAAGGATGTAAGTTTCTATCTCGCCCCTATTACAGAGGAGGAAGCACTTCAAATGTTAATGGGAACGCGCTCATTTGCTCTTCTCCGCGGTGCACGGGGTCAAACTGCTGTTGATATACAAGCAATTGCTCAAGCATTGCAGAAACTTAGCCAACTTGCAACTGAATTTCCACAAATATATGAGATAGATATAAATCCTTTTATTGTGCACGAAGTAGGAGTTCCACCAACAGTAGCAGATGCAAGAATGATTTTAGGAGGGAAGTAATATATGTCAACAGATGTATCTAATAAAAAAATAAGTTGGAACCCTGACTGGCAAGAAAAATATGCGGATATGATAGTTACTCCTGAGGAGGCTGTCTCACATATCCAGCCGGGGTCGAGGGTCTTTATTGGCACTGGCTGTGCCCAACCTCAGAGGTTAGTTAAGGCTCTTGTAGCGAGACACGCGGACCTTGCGGATATAGAAATTGTGCATCTATTAACACTTGGTGATGCGCCCTATGCTCAAAAGGAATTGACAGAGCGATTTACTGTAAATAGTTTCTTTATTGCTCAAAATGTTAGGCATATTATTCAAGAGGGGCTTGGCGGTTATACACCTATTTTCTTATCAGATATACCACGATTGTTCAAAACGGGTCAATTGCCCTTGGATGTAGCTTTAATTCAGGTCTCGCCCCCTGATGAGGATGGTTATTGTAGTTTTGGTATTTCAGTGGATATAGTCAAAAGTGCTTCGGAAAATGCGAGATTAGTAATTGCTCAGGTTAATCCCCAAATGCCCCGCACTTTGGGCGACTGCTTTATTCATGCACACGATATAGATTTTCTTGTACCTGTGGATGAGCCTTTGATTGAATTTCCTACAGTTGAACCAGATGAAGTAACTCGTGAAATAGGACAATATATTGCTGGATTGATTGAAGATGGGGCAACTCTCGAATTAGGTATAGGGAGAATACCTCAGGCTGTGCTGGAATTTCTTGGAGATAAGAAAGAATTAGGTATACATACGGAGATGTTGACGGACTCTATAATAGAGCCCATCAAGAAAGGTATTATTACAGGTAGTCGGAAGAGTTTGGATAAAGGCAAGATAGTGGCAAGTTTTGCGATGGGCACCAAGAAATTATATGAGTTTCTCGATAATAACCCAATGTTTGCTTTCCATCCTACTGAATATGTTAATGACCCATTCATAATTGCTCAGCAAAATAAGATGGTGGCAATAAATGTTGCTCTTGAAGTTGATTTAACTGGGCAAGTTTGTGCAGATTCGCTTGGGTCTAAGTTCTATTCTGGAATTGGCGGTCAGGTGGATTTTAATAGGGGAGCGGCTCGGTCTGTTGGAGGTAAGGCTATTATCGCTCTCCCATCAACTGCACATAATGGTGAAGTATCGAGGATTGTATGCCATCTGAGTGAAGGGGCTGGCGTTGTAACCACCCGTGGCGATGTGCATTATGTTATTACCGAATACGGTGTTGCATACCTTCACGGAAAGAGTGTGCAGGAGCGAGCACTTGCTTTAATTAGCATAGCCCATCCAAAATTTAGGGAAAAACTCTTGAT
This sequence comes from uncultured Nitrospirales bacterium, assembly GCA_964655185.1. Taxonomy (GTDB): domain Bacteria; phylum Hydrogenedentota; class Hydrogenedentia; order Hydrogenedentales; family Hydrogenedentaceae; genus Hydrogenedens. The sequence goes on from CAZZMK010000252.1 coordinate 3,694, forward strand.
GGAGGCTATCGAGGCTAAATATGTCCGTCCTGAATTAGCAGACTTTAAGCATAAGATAGTCATAGGACCGCGTGATATAAGAACTACTTATATTTGCGAAGATGGCACTGCAGTAACTATTAGAGCGATTCATCCTACTGATGAACCGAGAGTTAGGGAACTGTTCTATTCGTTATCTCAGGAATCTTTGTACAAACGGTTTATGAGTAGAATGAAATGGGTGCCGAGAAAGCAGGTCCAAGAATTTGTATATATCGACCATCGTAATGAAGTATCAATTGTAGCAACAGTTCCCGCTCCTGATGGCGAAGATATTATTGCTATGGGTGGTTATTACTTAAATCCTAAAACTAACAGAGCAGAAGTTGCCTTTGTTGTGCAGGATGAATGGCAAAATAAAGGTATAGGTTCTTTCTTGTTTAGGCACCTTGTTAATATTGCACGGCGAAATGGTATAGCAGGATTTACTGCTGAAGTGCTTAGAGAAAATAAGGCTATGCAAGCGGTTTTTGAAAAGAGCGGGTTTAAGGTAGAATCCCAATTACATGAGGGCGTGTATAGTTATATAATAAACTTTGAGTAAATTCGATACAGAAATATTTGCAAGGGAAAGGGTCTCGCAATGATTCATCCAGCAATAATGGAGTATCTTGGTACTACGCCACCAGAAGAACTCGATTCAGGTTTTTTAGGTTATCTGTGTACACTTGCTGAAGTAAGCAAGGTCTCCAGAGAGGTTGCATCTGCTATCGTTCAAGAACTTATAGACCAGCGAACTAATATAAAATTGATAGCGAGCGAAAATTACTCATCTATTCCTACACAATTTGCAATGGCAAATCTACTCACAGATAAGTATGCAGAAGGGATTCCATACCAGAGATTTTATGAGGGCTGTGCTAATGTAGACGCAATAGAGTCGTTTGCGTGTGAGCAAGCCAAAAAACTTTTCAATGCCGAACATGCTTATGTCCAGCCTCATAGTGGAGCAGATGCAAACCTCGTAGCGTATTGGGCTATCTTAACTGCTAAAATCGAGGCACCAGCTCTTGAAGAACTTGGCATAAAGGACCCGGGAAAAGTTACTCAAGAACAATGGAATCAAATTCGTGAGCAAATGGGAAATCAAAGATTGCTGGGGATGGATTATTATTCGGGTGGACATCTCACGCATGGTTATCGCAGAAATGTTTCTGGCAAGATGTTTGACGCATATTCGTATACCGTGAATAGAGAGACTGGCTTACTCGACTATGCTGAAGTAGAAAAACTTGCTATGGAAATAAAACCCCTTATCCTTCTCGCAGGTTATAGTGCATACCCGAGAAAGATTAACTTTGCTGTTATGCGGGAGATTGCAGAAAAAGTCGGGGCGGTGTTAATGGTGGATATGGCTCACTTTGCAGGGCTTGTTGCTGGGAAAGTATTCCAAGGTGATTTTGACCCGGTAGCGCACGCACATATTGTTACTTCTACTACACATAAGACTTTGCGGGGACCTCGTGGTGGCATAGTCTTGTGTAAGAAAGAATTTGCAGAGGTAGTAGATAAAGGCTGTCCACTTGTGTTAGGTGGTCCTTTGCCACATGTTCTTGCTTCCAAAGCAGTTGCCTTTACTGAGGCAAACACGCCTGAGTTCAAATCATATGCACGCCAGATAGTCAGAAATGCCCAGATTCTCGCTGAGTCTCTCAAATCTGAGGGGCTAAAAGTTTTGACAGATGGCACCGATAATCACATAGTTCTTCTTAATGTCCAGGAGAGTCACGGATTGACAGGAAGGCAAGCGGCTGGTGCCCTACGTGCTTGTGGCATTACGTTAAACTTCAACTCAATTCCTTTTGACCCAAACGGCCCATTAATTACCAGCGGGTTGAGACTTGGTACCCCCGCAGTTACTACACTCGGTATGGATATTGAAGAAATGAAAGAGATAGCAAATATTATCAGGACGGTATTGGATGCAACAAAACCGGAGATAATTAAAGAAGGACCAAATGCTGGTAAGCCTTCCAAGAGAGAATTTATATTAGATGTAAATGTGCAGAATAGACAAAGAGCAAGAGTACGGGAATTACTGAAGAGATTCCCACTCTATCCAAATATCGACCTGGAATTGTTAAAGAAGTATTTCTTGATTTCGAGTAAATAATAATAAGGAGAAGAATATTTAGAGTTAATTTTTCTATATTTATAGGAGGGTACTAAGATGAGTAAATTAGGCATACTGGAGAAATTGAATTTTAGTTCGAAAGTAGTTTTAGTCACTGGAGGTAGTAGAGGCATAGGCGAAGCAATTGCACGCGGATTTGCTGAACTCGGGGCGGAAGTTATTATAACTGCAAGGAACTTTGAACCTCTCAAAGCGGTTGCAGATGATATCGTGGCTAATGGCGGGAAAGCATATCCTGTTGCGTGTCATAGTGCAAAAAGTGAAGATGTTAATAAACTTTTTGAAGATATAAAATCTCGTTATGGCAAACTTGATGTGCTTGTAAATAATTCTGCTACTAACCCATACTTTGGACCTATACTTGAGGCTACAGAAGCGGTTTTTGATAAGACATTTGAGGTAAATTGCAAGGGCTACTTTTTAATATCTCAGCAAGCGGGGAAAATGATGGTGACTCAAGGAAAAGGTTGTATTATAAACATTGCCTCTATAGAGGGTCTACATCCGTCACCATTTATGGGGATATATTCGATGACTAAATCTGCTGTTATTATGCTAACTAAGGTTCTTGCTAAAGAACTCGGTCCAGCGGGCGTGAGAGTAAATGCAGTTTGTCCGGGGCTGACAGAAACGAGGTTTGCTTCAGTGCTTGTGAATACTCCCGAAATACGCGAAAGATATGTGCAGTCTACTCCTTTGGGTAGACACGCACAACCAAGTGAGATGGTAGGTGCTGTATTATATCTCGCTTCGGACCTTGCAAGTTATACTAATGGAGCAATTATAGTTTGTGACGGCGGTAAGACTGCTTAAAGGTGAGACCGAGAGTAGGAAAAGAGCACTATTTTGCGAGTTTCAGCAAATTTTTGGGAAGTTTCTTACCTTTCCTACCGAGTTCTGCTCTCTCTCCGATGTAATTCTTTTGGGCTCTTTCCCGCGGAGACAGAGATGAATCTTTAGAACGGGCTAATTGTGCTTCTCTTCGAGCCTTTTGAACTTCTTTAGCCCTCATCAGTCTTGCCTTTACCTCTGCATCGTCCTCCAGATTTACATGGTCAATTGCTATAAGTACGGGAAATGCCGGTCCTGTGCATGCGAGGTCACATACATTTCTCCATACTGGGTCCGCCTCTACCTTTTTAGTTAATTCCGTATCTTCTTTGTAAAATTTGGGAGTTTGTGGTGG
>CAZZMK010000253.1:0-4912 GCA_964655185.1 uncultured Nitrospirales bacterium
GCCATGCAAAACTATTACGGTTATTTCTTCTGATATGGTTTTAGAGGATCTATTTTCTAAATATAAAGAATTTCTTACTTCGAGGTATTCCTCGGTGAATTTAGACTTAAAGTTAGAATCCGAAGCCATAGAGGTGTGGTACAATTCTCGAAAGCTCTTATCTATATTGTTAACTAATAATATTTTTGATAAAAGTACCCTTAATACATCCAGCATTTCAGCCAGTATCCCAGAATTCTATGTGTTTTCTCCAACTACTAAAGATAAAGATGAAGCCCGAAAATTTCCTCACGGCGTTATAGAAAATGGAAGATTTATCGGAACCATTTCGTCTGATTTTTATAATTTATCCTATCCAATTCCTTCTGCATCAGATTCTCATCTGAGCATTGAACCAGAATTTGATGAGGATACGGATTCCTATACTGATTTGAGCGTTCCTAAAGTCGCAATAATTCTTGATGATGGCGGTTACAGAAACCCTGATAATGAGCCTGCATTAGAATTGCCTACAGATTTAATTTTTTCAATAATTCCAGATGCATACTATGCAAGACAACTTGCAGAAGTAGCCTATAGGAAGGGGTTTCAAGTCTTAATTCATCTTCCTATGCAGAATAAACCAGGTATGGTTAAAACTGCCTATGCTACAGAGATTTTGGTTAATATGTCCGAAGACGAAGTTAGACAACGAGTATTGAAAGCCCGTGAAATAATACCATATGCGAGAGGAATGAATAATCATACTGGCTGTGTTTTTACTTTGAAAACAGAACCTGTCAGATTGCTTGCAAAAGTACTCAAAGAAGAAAAATTATTTTTTATCGATAGTATGGTTGTTCCTAAAAGTGTTGCTTACTCGGTAATGAAAGAGGAAGGTGTTCGAGTTTTTCAAAGAGATGTATTCCTTGACCACGATTACAGTGTTTCAAAGATAAAAGAAAGATTAAAAGAATTAAAATCTATTGCAAAGAAAAAAGGCTTTGCAATAGGTATAGGGCATTTTAGGGATTTAACAATAAGCGTGCTAAAAGAGGAGATACCTCAGTTCTGGAGAGAAGGCATCAGAATAGTTCACTTGGATGAGGGTTTGTAAATGTATATATTGGGCATAGAAACTTCTTGCGATGAAACCGGTATAGCGATAGTTGAAGATGGTAGAAATGTTATTAGCAATTACTTTGCAAGTCAAGTGCCTATTCATGCTCAATTTGGTGGAGTTGTTCCGGAGATTGCTTCGCGCCAGCATTTAATATATATAACAAGCCTTGTGAAAAGAGTTTTGGAAGAAAGTAATGTTAAACTTGATGCTGTGGCAGTAACTCAAGGACCAGGCTTAATGGGTTCTTTGCTTGTTGGTGTAAGTTTTGCAAAGGCTTATGCTTGGGCAAATAAAATTCCTATAGTACCTATCCACCATATAGAAGGACATATATTTTCTGCAATGTTATTAGAAAATCCGCCGGAGTTTCCTTTTCTATCATTAATTGTAAGTGGTGGGCATACTATGCTTGTAAATTGCAGAGCCCCACATAACTATGAAGTAATAGGTAATACAAGAGATGATGCGGTAGGCGAGTGTTTTGATAAAGTGGCAAGATTATTGGGTTTACCTTACCCAGGTGGACCTTCTATTCAAAAAAAAGCAGAGAAAGGAAATCCTCGCGCTATAAAGTTTCCGCTCGGTTTATCTTCAACTGACAATCTTGAATTCAGCTACAGCGGACTAAAAACAGCTGTTTTGTATAAGGTTAAGGATACACCTGAAGCAGAAAGAACAGAAGAATGGTTGGCAGATATTACCGCTAGTTTTCAATGGAGTGCAATTGAGGTTTTAATTATCAAAACTAAGTTGGCACTTAAGATGACAGGTTTAAAAAGGTTGGTTATAGGGGGTGGAGTTTCTGCGAATGCACTTTTGAGAAAACGGGCTATGGAAGAATTAGATGCGGAAGTATTTTTACCCGAACTAAAATATTGCTTAGACAATGGGGCGATGATAGCATCTGCTGGATATTCGAGACTTATCCACGGATATCACTCAGATTTTTCTTTTACTGCCAATCCTTCTCTTCCCCTTTGCTAATTATCTTCGAAAGTTCCACTCATCCTTGGAATACTTTTCATTTGCTAATTTTTGTATTCCAACGACCTCGTCATCTGTTATATTCGAGAAGTTAGGGTTATCAGTGAAAGCCTTTATAATTGATTTAATTATTTGTTCCCTTGCCACCGGTATTATTCCTACAAAATCTCTATGTTGTCTGTTCATCCTATAAACAGGTTGGTCGATAGGTATTTTTAATGTTGTCTCCATTAGTTCATAATTCACATCGTATAGAATGGTGCCGTGATGAAGTAAAACTCGACTATTTCTCCGTTGAGCATTACCTCCTATTTTTTTGTCCATATATACAAGGTCTGAAATTCCTCTTATTTCTAATGATATATTGTGTTCTTGGTAAATAACGTTTGTTAATTTACCTAAAATATATCTATAAGAATCTCTGATGTTTTTAAGTTCAGTATTTGTACTTAAATTCAAGTAGAGTGAGAAGTTTATACATCCTGGACCCTGTAAAACTGCTCCTCCTGCGCTACATCTTCTAATTACTTTTATTCCTCGCACTATACATTCATCTAAATATACCGATTCATCAATTCTTTGGGAATTGCCAATCACAATAAACCAATTAGGACATTCCCATATTCTTAGAAATTCATCTTCGTTAGAGTCATGGTTAAGTTTATTGAAAAAATATTCTTCGCAGGCAATATTTTCCTCAGGTTTAGTAAATGAATAGAGTATTACTCTCATAGTTATGCTATTTATAAAATTTTATGAAATAGATAATATACCATCAAACTTGGTAATATTTTATAACAAATGATTATGGAGGTAGTTTAGATGACGATTCCAATGCGAGATTTAATGGAATTAGCGGTTCAGCAAAATGCCTCAGATATACATCTTAAATTCAACAATCCTCCGATATTAAGAGTAGATGGAGTCCTTCGCAGAATTTCCAATTGCCAACCGCTGAACGATGAAGATTTGAGATACTACCTCTCACAAATAGCATCTCCAATTGACATCGCGAAGTTTGAAAAGGTTTTTGAACTCGATTTGTCATATTATTTCGAAAAAAAAGCAAGATTTAGAGTCAATGTCTGCAAAGACGATGGACATATAAGGATTGTGATGCGACTTATACCACTTAAAATCCGAACAATAGAAGAATTAGGTTTACCCCTGATTTTGAAAAAACTATGTAAATTAAAGAACGGACTGATTCTTTTTACCGGTCCGACAGGAAGTGGAAAATCCACCTCGCTTGCAGCGATGATAGAGGAAATTAATACTACCCGAGCAGACCATATAGTTACTATTGAAGACCCAATAGAATATGTTCATCAAGATAAGTTAAGTATAATTACCCAGCGGGAAGTAGGACACGATACTCTCTCATTTGCAAATGCTTTAAGGGCTGCACTTCGACAAGACCCTGATGTTATATTGATTGGTGAGATGAGAGACACCGAGACCGTGCGAACCGCATTGTCTTCAGCAGAGACTGGTCACTTAGTGTTCTCAACACTACATACTGTGGATGCAGTCGAGACTCTGAACCGAATATTAGAATTTTTTGAACCACATCAACAAAACCAGATAAGAAAACAATTGGCAAGTGTACTAAGAGCAGTTATCTCCCAAAGAATTTTGCCTCTTGCTTCCGGAGAAGGTAGATGCGTTGCAGCAGAAATTTTAATTGGCACGAGAGCGGTAAAAGATTTCATTGAACAGGGCAAACCTTTTAGGGATATTGTTTCACTTATTCAAGAAGGTAAAGAACAATACGGCATGCAAACCTTTGACCAGGCTCTTTATGACCTATGGGTTCAAAAGAAAATAACAACTGAGGTGGCTCTAACTTATGCTACGAGTCCTAAGGACTTGAAACTTAAGATGCAAGGTTTAACTAATCGTTAATAATATATTAATGAGTAACCAATGGGATTACCTTCCCGCAATATAATTTGCATCTTTCTTTTAATTGCCACTGTTAATCTTTATTCAGAAGAATTAGTAAAAAATGGAAATTTCGAAGAGGTAGAGGACAATCTTCCTAAGTGTTGGAATTTATATCTTGAGCCAGCCGAGGGGGCTTTTGGTGAAATTGATAAATCTAATTATCACACTGGAAACTGTAGCGTTTTTATAACCCATTCGAAACAGTATAAAAGAGAACCTCTAAACAACTGGAATCAAAGGATTGTCATTTCCAATAACATTAATAAAGTAGAATTTGAAGGATTTATAAAAACAAAGGGAGCGACAAAAGCATATTTTTTAATACAATTTTGGAACAACACGGGTAAAATCATAAACTCGGTAAAGACTGATGAAGTAAAAGGAACGAATGGTTGGACGCAAATTAGTAAAGTTTTCGATATTACAAATGGCACGTCTTTTGTTATGTTGAGATGTGTTCTTGAAGGAGTGGGGACGGCGTGGTTCGATGATGTAAGTATGAAAAGTTTATCAGAGAATGATTCTAAAATTTCATCTAATATAGAAAATACAAATGTTATTCTCGATAGACTCGAAAAGATTGAAAAAGAAATAAATGACATTAGGGCAGAGTATTTATATCTCCGAAATAGAGTAGATGAATTAGAGAAGAGGCTTTATATGATTCTTGAAAATTTAATACCTCCAAAATCTAATGATTACCAAAAATTAAATTCGTATGACGAAGATAAAAATCAAATTCTTCCAAATGGTATTACATTAGAAGATATTCACAAATGAGTCAGGAAATTAGAATCTTAGTTATATCAATATTAACTGGTATTATCTCTGCAGGTTGGTTTTTGATACTTTGGTATCTTATTACAATCCTGCTTAAAA
>CAZZMK010000254.1:0-8592 GCA_964655185.1 uncultured Nitrospirales bacterium
TTGGGAAATGATGGCATCACTGATGTGTTCTCATGGTTATAAAGTTGCTGAGATAGTGAGAAATTTCGATGACCCTTTACTTGATAGAAAGGTAGACCAGATAAGGAGAGATTCTTTGATAAAAACAGTACCTAAACACAACTCGTCTAATGAAATAATAAAACTTTTGAAAGAAGGCTGGTTTATTGGTATTTTAGTTGACCAATCGCCGAGGGATAATGCAGTTCCAGCCAAATTTTTTGGTAAGGAATGCTGGGCTACGATGGGACCTGCCTTTTTATATCTTAGAGTTGGTGTGCCTATACATCCTGTTTCGATGATTCGAAGGGGTGATGGGACTTTGTTATTGAAAATTTTTCCTAAATTAAATCTTCAAAAGACGGGTAATTTCCGTAAGGATTTATTAATTAATACTCAGATATGTCAAGATGCGATAGAGAGGCTTATTAGAGAAACTCCGGAGCAATGGCTTTGGTTCCACGATAGGTGGAAGGAACGAGAGCATCTCAAGAAGAGATGGGAAAGGTTTAAAGATGAAGATGAATAATATTTGATAGAATTTGTATTTGAATATATTATCTCTAATTAAGGGACTTATATGAGTGTTGTTTTGGTAACAGGTTCAGGAGGATTAGTCGGGTCAACAACGGTAAAACGGTTTGCCCGAGAAGGTATGACCGTGGTTGGAATTGATAATAATATGCGTGAGTATTTTTTTGGTCCTGATGGTAATACTCGCTGGTGTATACAGAGGCTTTGTAGTGAGTTAAAAAATTATATACATTTTGATGTAGATATTCGGGATTTTGAAGGACTCGAGAAAATCTTCAGGAATTATTCAAAAGATATAGTTATAGTAGTTCATACTGCAGCACAGCCGAGTCATGATTGGGCAGCGAAAGAACCTCTTACCGATTTTGGTGTGAATGCACAGGGGACATTGAATTTGTTGGAACTAACTCGGAGATATAGTCCAGAGGCTGTTTTTATATATACATCTACGAATAAGGTATATGGAGATTTGCCAAACTACTTGCCCTTAGTAGAAAAAGACACGAGGTGGGAAGTCCATCCTTCGCATCGATGGGCAGAGTATGGTATTGATGAGACAATGAGCATAGACCAAAGTTTGCATTCTATTTTCGGGGCTTCTAAAGTAGCAGGGGATGTAATGGTGCAAGAATATGGCAGGTACTTTGGTATGAAAACGACGGTTTTTAGAGGGGGATGCTTAACTGGTTCTCAGCACTCGGGTGCAGAACTACACGGGTTTCTCGCATACTTGATGAAGTGTGTATTAACTGGGAGGGAATATAAAATATACGGCTATAAAGGCAAGCAGGTTAGGGATAATATTCATTCAGAGGATTTAGTTGAATGCTTTTGGGAAGTTTACAACGCTCCGAGAGTTGCGGAAGTTTATAATATAGGTGGGGGTAGATATAGCAATTGTTCTTTGTTAGAAGCAATTCAAATGTGTGAGGAAATAGCGGGAAAGAAATTGAATTATACTTACATAGACCAACCGAGAAGGGGAGACCATATTTGGTGGATTAGCGATATAAGGAAGTTCCAATCACACTATCCTCGATGGAAATTAACATATTCGATACCTCAAATTTTGGAGGAGATTTATCATGGGCTTAAGGGCAGGGTCTGAGTTAACTCCCGTTCCTAAGAATACTCTTTTATATTCTATATTAATTCCTGCCCATAATGAGGAGAATAACATCTATGATACTGTAACAGAGCTTGCCTCTGAGTTGAGAAAAGAAAATATCCCATTTGAGATAGTAGTTGTAAATGATAATAGCGTAGATAGAACAGAGGAGATAGTGGAATCTCTTAAACGAGAGATACCCGAATTGGTTCATGTGAGAAATCCGATGCCTCCCGGATTAGGTAGAGCGATAAGAAGCGGATTAAAACATGTTAAGGGAGATGTAATTGCTATAGTTATGGCGGATAAGTCTGACGACCCGGTTGATGTGGTTAGGTGCTATCGGAAGATTGAAGAAGGATACGATTGTGTATTTGGTTCGCGGTTTAGGAAAGGAAGTAAAGTAGTCCAGTATCCAAAGGTTAAGTATATAGCAAATAGAATTGTAAATAAGTTTTTGCAGGTTTTATTCCTTACACGGTTCAATGATTTAACCAATGCTTTTAAAGTATATAGAAGGCATGTGATAGAAAGTATAAGCCCTCTTCAAGCCTCGCACTTTAATATTACAATTGAAATGTCTTTGTCTGCACTTATAAGGAGATATAAGATAGCAGAGATACCTATTTCTTGGTATGGAAGAACATGGGGTCAGTCAAATTTAAGACTTCGTGAGATGGGGAGAAGGTACCTATGTACGATGTTGATGATTTGGTTCGAAAGACTCTTAATTTTGGATGATATCATAGTAGAGAAAAACTATATTAATAACAATGTTAAGTAACTCTATTTCTTATAGTTTATCAGATTTCTAAATTTTGTCCATTCAGGTTCGTTCTCGAATATCCATCGGTAGTACTCTTTTTGAGTTAGTTTTTCTCCTGCTTCTTCGTCTACTACAATTACACAATTTTTGTGTAGTTGTAAGGCGGTAGCGGAAATCATCGCTGTTACTGGTCCTTCTACTGCTTTGGCTACTATATCACTTTTATGTTTTCCTGTGACTAATACGACACATTGTTCTGCTTCGAGTATAGTTCCTACTCCCATTGTGATTGCTCTTTTGGGCATCTCATCAGGGTTTGGAAAAAGATGTTTGTTTTGCTCTATAGTTATTGGTGAGAGTGCTTTTTCTCGTGTTCTTGAGAACATCGAAGAAAGAGGTTCATTAAATCCTATATGCCCTGACTCTCCAATACTCAAAATTTGGAGGTCAATACCTCCAAAGTCTTTTATTTTTTCTTCGTATTCTTTACACTCCTTTTCAATATCTTGAGCCATACCGTTAGGAATATGGATATTTCTGGGGTCAATGTTTATATGTTTAAACAGATTTTCATACATGTAGTAATGGTATGAGCCCGGATGTTCAGGTGGTATACCAATATATTCATCTAAATTGAATGTTACTGCCAAAGAAAAATCTAAGCCTTCGTTTTTGTGCATTTCTACCAGTCTTTTATATAAGGGTATCATGGTCCTACCTGTAGCGAGCCCGAGTACGAGATGTGGCTTTTCTCTTAGTTTTTCTGAGATAATATAGGCAACTAAATTAACAGCATCGTTAGCAGTTGGCATTAGGATGACTTGCATATTTTCCTCCTAATTAGTAGGAAGTTGTATTTTGAGGTTGTAAATATATGAGTAAGACCAAAGTATACACGAGAATTGAAGAGATATTCCACGCTTTAACCCATGGTGTAGGTGCTATTTTAAGCCTTATTGGATTTATAGTGATGTTGATATTGAGTATTAGGAATGGAAATCCGTGGGTTATTGTCAGTGTAATTGTTTTTGGAGTTGCCTGCTTCGCAATGTATATGAGTTCAACAATTTATCATTCTCTCCCGATAGGAGATATAAAGAAAATTTTCAGAATATTAGACCATACTTCTATATTCTTATTAATCTCTGGAACATATACTCCTTTTTTGCTTGTTTATATGAGGAATGTGTGGGGCTGGAGTTTGTTTATGATTTTATGGTCATTAACCGCCATTGGTTTTGTTTTCAAACTGTTTTTTACCGGAAAATTAGATAAAGTTGCTACGATAATTTATATATTAATGGGATGGATTGCTATAGTAGCAGTAAAACCTGCCCTTACTTACATACCCTTTCCCGCGTTAATGTTGATGTTAGTAGGCGGTATTTTTTACACTGCGGGTGTAATATTCTATCTGTGGGATAAATTACCTTTTCATCATGTCATCTGGCATCTTTTTGTGTTGTCAGGTACATTGGTCCATTTCATCAGTATATTAAACTTTGTAGTGCTCAGCAATAACTAAGGTAAGGGGGGGTCTGGTGTATATTATTGGAGAACTTTGCTAATAGCTTCTGCTAATCTATCTACATTGTGGGTGGTAATTCCTGCTACATTTATTCTTCCACTTCCAACCATGTAAATGGAAAATTCATCTCTTAGTTTTTGCACTTGTTCCTTTGAGAGCCCCGTGTATGAAAACATACCCTTTTGTTTTAGGATATGAGAAAAATCTTTGGTTACACCTTTCTCTTTTAGTTTTTCCACGAGTAAGATTCTCATTTCTTTAATTCGTTTGCACATTTCGTTAAGTTCTTCTAACCATTCCTTTCTAAGTTCATTATCGGAAAGTACAGTATTTACGATTTGGGCTCCGTGTGCAGGTGGGTTTGAATAGTTTGTTCTTATAACTACCTTCAGTTGGCTAATTACTTTTTGGACTGTTTCTTTGTTTTTTGCGATTGTAATAAGTGCCCCGCATCTTTCGTTGTAGAGCCCGAAATTTTTTGAAAATGAATAGCATATAAACAGTTCCGGTAATTTATTAATTAGAATTCTTATTCCTTTAGCGTCCTCTTCTAATCCATCACCAAGTCCTTGATATGCGAAGTCCACTATGGTTAAAACTTCCTTTTTACTTAAGATGTCTGATATTTCTTCCCACTGTGATTCGGAGAAGTCTATACCGGTAGGGTTATGACAGCAGGCATGGAATAGGATTACATCGCCCGCATTAATTTTCTCCACAGTTCGTTTTAGGTTTTCCCAGTCAAGTAGTTGGGAATAATCATTGTAATATGGGTATGTTAATACTTCGTGTCCCGCCATCTGGAAAATCTTTGAATGATTTTCCCAAGTTGGTTCTGGTACCCAAACCTTTTTGCTTCCCAAATTGGTTTTTATGAAATCTGCACATATCCTAAGTGCAGAAGTACCACCGGCAGTTTGAACTGTCTCAACTCTACCTTCTTCGTATAGTTTACAATTTTCGCCCAATACTAATTTTTGTGTTTTATCGCAAAATTCGGGCAGACCTGAAATGGGTAGGTAAGATTTTGTTTTCTCCCTATTTAAAATGATTTGTTCGGCTTTTTTCACTGCTTTAAATATAGGGGTGTTGTTTTCGTTATCTTTATATACACCCACGCTTAGGTTAATTTTTAGTGGATTTGGGTCTTTTTGAAATAATTCTGTTAGTCCTAATATAGGGTCTAAAGGTGCCATTTGAAGGTTTTCTAACACTTTTCTACTCCTTCTAATAAATGATTCTTCATTATTTATTTCTGGTGCTCTTGAAATTTCTTTGCTTTTTCGTCTAACTCAAGTTCATATCTATCTACATCTGTTAGATATCTGTCGATTACTATAACTAAATGAAAGCCGTATTTTGTTTCTATTATATCACTTAGTTGACCGATGGGCGCTGACCATACATAGGCTTCAAAAGTCGGCTCAAAGGAATTTTTCCCGTAGTATCCGAGGTCTCCTCCTCGTCTTGCGGTAATACTGTCATTTGAATACTCTTTTGCAAGTTTTTCGAAAGGTTCACCTTTTAATATTCTCTCCCTTAATTCAGTAATGGTTTTTAGGGCTCTTTGTCGGTCTGCAGGGTCATTAGGGTTAAACTTAATCAGTATATGTTTGGCTCTTACGTAAGAAGTACGCGGCTTAAATTGACCTGAAGCCCATATAAGTACAATCATTCCTACTACCAAGAGAATTATCCCCCCCCATATATATTTTGTCCAATCTACAGGTTCTTTTTCTGGGAGCCCTTCATCGTATATTTTTGTGAGAATTATTTCAGTTTTTTCTTTATTGTCTTGACTCATACGCCCTTTAGCTCCGTCTAAATTCCAAGAGAGTTTAGCATATTTCCATATAGTTTTGCATAGAAGGATATTACAATGAACCCTATCACTGCACCTACTATAAGCATAATCAGTACATTCAGAATTTTTGTTGTAATCTTTATTGCTTGTTCTGCATCCATTAGGGCATATTCCGATAGTTTATTCAAGGCATCGTCGAGTTTTCCCGATTGTTCTCCTATTGTAATCATTTCCTGAGCCACTCTCCCTATCCATGAAGCAATCCTAAATGCTTTTTCTAAATTACTTCCTTTTTTAATTTGTTCAATCATAAGATTGATGTCGTTTCGTTGTTTACGCTCGGGAAGTAATTCTGCAGAATACTCTAACGCTTCTGTTATTGGTATTCCGCTTGAATACAATAGAGCAAATGACTTGAAAAATCTTGCAAGCGATAATTTTTTTACAATTTGGCTGAAGGGCCAGATATGGCTAAATATGGTGCTTAGAGTAGTTTTTACTACGGAGACCCTCATTAAAAGAGTTATTAAAATGAATACGATGATAAATAAAGTTATAGCCATCATTTGAAATGATATATAGTTTGAGATATATGTATTGAGGGTGAAACGGCTTTCTATATTTAAGTTTTGCACTATTCCAATGGCAAAAGTACCCAAAAACCAGCCAAGCGTTAGTTGTATCATAGGGTAGATAAGAGAAGAAATAGTAGTTCTTTTGATTTTCCATAAATATTCGTAATATGAACTGAGATCTCTCAAAATAACATCGAGTTTACCTGAGCGTTCTCCAGTTAATACAAGACGGATAAATAAATCTGGAAATATTTTGGCGTCTTTTAAAGCCTCAAAAAGTGTTTTTCCAGCGAGTATTTCATCAGATGCTCTATATAATGCAAATTTTATCTTTTTAGATGGAAATGAGTCCCCTACTATTTGCAGAGCCTGAATAATAGGGATTCCTGCTTCATATGCAGATGCTAATTGTCTGCATAGAATTGACATAGTTTTATGGTTTGGGATAGACTTACCGAAAATCATGGGGAATTCCTGATATAGAGTCTGATATATTTGTTCAATTAAATGTATTTTAAGTGTTTACCATAATAAGTTTCCATTTAGAGATTAGAGAGAAGGAGTATTTTATGAGAGGTAGGTTATCAATTTATTGTACTTCAAGTATCTTTCTGTCTTTATTGTTAGTGACATTTCTGATTTTTTGTCAAGATAGTGCATTAGGTGCTCCAAAAAAGAAGAGGCAGGCAGAAGAACCTATTCCATCGCCAAGGATGTCGCCGTGGTCTTTAAGGCATAGATATACATATTCCTGGGAAGATATGGGAATAGATTTTGATGAGTTTAATGGTGATTGGAGAATTTTCAGTACATCCTCGGATACTTATGTGGAAAAAACATTAATAGAGGGCTACGGACCCACTATCTATTTCGACTCTGGTGAGATAATAGAGGCATATCAGATTGGAAATGCGGTCACGGAAAGAGAACCAATCGATAGTGTGTTTGGGAAAGGGAAGAACTTTACAGCTGTTTTTCCCGCAAAAAATGGTTTGCTAATAAAGCAAAGAATTACTACGTTTAGTAATTATAGTTTTGTCGTATTCACTACCTCTGTTACAAATGTTGGACAAGATGCTGTATACATCAAAAAAATTAGAATATTAGGTTTTCCGAAGCCCGGAGGGAATATCCAGCGGAACATTGGCAAGATTTCTTTAATTCCGGTAGAAAATGTAGCGGGATTTTGGAGATATGCTAATAAAGAAAACTCTCAGGTAGTCGAGATTACATCTCTGGATGGTACGAAGCATATTATTTTTGCGATTGCATCTCAGGGAAAAGGAAAATCTCGGATTACTTTTTGGGATGAGTCGGTGGGAGCGGAAGGGTATATAGAATGCGAGTTTAATCCACCTCTTTTATTGAAATCAGGAACTACAATTGAAAGCAATCCAGTGGTAGTGTCATTTAGTAATTACTATGGGAAATTGTTGAACAATGTATGTTGGGGTGTGAGTGGTATCTCGGAAAAGGTTAATAAAAATACATTTTCTGGTGAACCTCGGAGGTGGATTCAATCGCATCCAGAAAAAGCAACTCAATCAAATCTTCATAAAATAGCAGGGTTTTCTAAGGATGTTGGCATAAGAGATGTTTTGATTCCTGAAGGTTGGGAGAATCCGTTGGGCTCTTGCAAGGCAGATTCTAAAAAATTTAATGGTAATATGAGGTCTGTGATAGATTCTCTGAAAGTGAACAAAAATATGAATGTAGGGTTAGTTATAAATCCATGGGCTGTTCCAGTAGGTAGCGATTATTCATTTGATACAGGAGAAGGATACGCAATAGCAAATTATACTATTCAGAATGGAATTCAGGTGGCAATGAAAAGATGGGTAAAGATTAAAGAATGGGGGCTTGGTTTCTTAATCTGCAAGGTAAATATTCCTGAAAAGGTATTGAGAGAATTAAACTCAACTAATGAGGAGGCTACAACTATTGGAATAATAGAGTTAAGCAAGTTTTTTGATAAAATCCCTGTTTATCCATCGCCTTCTGAAGGTGTTATTACTTCTGCAGATTCTCTTCTACAATACACAGGCTTAATATCTCATGCTTACGAGGCAGGAAGTGGAGTGGCTCCTTCTTTAATAGATAGTGCATTACTATTAAACTCAGAGGAAATTATTCAATTTGCTTTGAATAGCAAGCCACATGTGTGGGCATGGGTGGGCGATTTCAATAAAAGTGATATTAGAGGGAAGTTAGATATACTTAGGGACTCTAATCTTTGTGTAGTTTCCCCAATATGTAAGG
>CAZZMK010000255.1:0-6873 GCA_964655185.1 uncultured Nitrospirales bacterium
ACCTATGGCCACGATGTAGGTGACCAATTGCTTAAAAGTTTAGGGAAAATAATTGCGAGATGTATTAGGGGTAGTGATGTAGGATTTAGATTTGGTGGAGATGAATTTGCTGTGGTTTTGTGCGGTACAGAATCGAGCATAAGTATTAAGGTGGCTGAAAGGATAAAAAGTCAGTTCGAAAAGATTGAAACTTATGGAACAACATTAAGTATAGGTATTGCTCAGTATAAGTTAGGTATGACTGCGGAAGAGTGGGTAAAACTTGCAGACAACGCACTCTATACCGCAAAGAAAATGGGTAAAAATGTAATTTATTGCATAAACCCAGATGATAAAGTAGAGTCTATCACAGAAATTTTAAATATATAAATTCCTACTTATGGTATTTCTCAAAGAAGTCTTTTGTCTCGTCCACTACAATGTAAACTAATAATATTAGTGCAATCAGATTAGGTATTGCCATTAACGCATTCGCAACGTCTGCAAAAGTCCAAACTATATCAAGTTTTACTAATGCTCCCATAAATACCCCAACTAACCAAAGTAAGCGAAATATAACGATTGTTTTCGAAGAAAACAAATACTCCCACGCTTTTTCACCATAATATGACCAACCTAAAATCGTAGAGTATACGAAAGTAGCGAGAGAAGTTGTAATTATTAGTTTGCCTAAGTTCCCCATTCCATTCCATGTAAGTCTTACTGTCTCTACAGCGGAGCTAGACTCAGTCCATGAGTTGGTGGAAATTATTGTTAAACCCGTAATGAGACATACTACTACTGTGTCCCAGAATGTCCCCGTTGCTGATACTAATCCCTGATGTACAGAATGCTTAGTTTTTGCTGCGGATGCAACTATAGGAGCGCTTCCCAACCCTGCTTCGTTTGAGAAAAGCCCCCTTGCAACCCCATATCTTATAGCGTGTGCAACAGTTGCACCTGCAAATCCACCTAATGCAGATTGACCAGTAAATGCAGTTGTAATGATTAGGTATATCGAAGATAAAATTTTTGAATAGTTTAGTATTAATAGCCACATACAGCCTGCCAAATAAAAAATAACCATAAAAGGTACTAAAAGCGTGCAGAATTTTGCTATTGATTTTATTCCTCCAATGATTACCATTCCCGTAAGTAATGTTAATAAACTACCTGTGAGTATTAGATTAGCACCTGTATGTTCGTAAACCATGTTTGATATTGCATTGGATTGAACCATGTTTCCTATCCCGAAGGAGGCAATTACTGTAAACACCGCGAAAGCAATTCCGAGAAGTTTAGAGTTTAACCCCCTTTCTAACACATACATAGGTCCTCCTACATACTCTCCTTTTTCGTTTTGCACTCGAAACTTTATGGAGAGTACCGCTTCTGCATATTTGGTGGCAAAGCCGAACACACCTGTAAGCCACATCCAAAATACAGCACCCGGACCTCCAAGTGATATTGCAGTTGCTACACCTATAATGTTGCCAGTTCCAACCGTTGCAGCAAGAGCAGTAGATAGCGCTCCAAAATGAGATACCTCCCCGGGGTCATCTGACTCTTTGGAAAAGGATAGTTTTATTGCTAAAGGAAGTTTTTTCTGAATAAACCTTAACCGAATAGTAAGGTATATATGTGTGCCTAATAACAGAAATATTAGAGGATACCCCCATATCCAGTTTGCAACTGCATTGAGGATATCCTCTATCCAAGTAATTGTATTCATTACTTATTAAATTTTACACTTAGGATGATATTAGTTGTTCCGCTTTGTAGCCTCCCATTCTTAAGTCTCTTATATAGATTGCTCCAAATACTATGGTTAGTATTATACAGAGCGCTGATACATAGCGAAATGCTACTCTACCTCCGTGCAGGTCAGCGGGGTCTAAAAGCGCTTTTGCCTCTTTTCCAATTTGATGGTCTTCAGGTGCTAACAATATAACTCTTCTGAGTAATTCTGCTGTCTTTATTGGAGGGAGGGAATTATTAGAGTCGTAATATTCTTGTACCTCTTTAGCCTCGTTTAGCAAGGTTTGGATTGCTTCCTTCTCTTTTTCTCCAGAGGACTCAATTATCTGAGGAAATACTTCGTTTATCTGTTTTACAACTGCAATGGTTTTTCCGGGGTCAAACCTATCGTGTCCATAGTAGTCAGCTACCCTACCCATCAGTGGTATGGTAAGTAATCCAACTGCAACATTTCCTGCAAAACCTAACAATGCCAGAGCAAATTCGCCTCCTTTAGGTACTCGTTCCGAGGCTACACCTAACATTGTAGGCCAAAAATAGCACACGCCAATTGCAAATATGGTATCTGCTATAAATATGGTGGTATACGATTGGGCATAACTTAGAGCGTACAAACCTATCCCAGATAGAATTGCAGAACCTAATAACATACCAGTTGGAGAAAGTTTCTCTACTACCGGTCCTGCAAATTGCCTCAAGAGTGCCATTAACAAACTCGTCCACACCAGGACGAGCATTCCTGGAATGCCACCCGATTCTAATACAGCAGGAATCCATCTATTTGGTCCTAACTCCACTGAAGCGGTCATCATCATACAGATAAAAAGAAGTATAAACAATGGACTTCCAAGTGTTTCTTTAATCATTTCACCAAAAGATACACCTGATTGAGCTCTTTCTGTCTCAGGAAATTTTTCTCCGAGCATAATTATTGCGTAGGAAAATGTAGGAATTAATATAGAGCCCACCTTAATTCGCCAATCAGTTATACCAAGATTGTCGAGGAAGAAACACAAAAGACCTCCTATTACTATACCCCCTGGAAACCACACATGAAATTGGTTTAACTTTTCCGTTTTCCTATCAGGATATAGGGTTGCCACAAGTGGATTACAGGCACCTTCTACCAACCCGTTTGCAAATGCAATTGTTAATGCACCAAAGAAGAGCATCCAGAAATTCTGGGCTAATATCATAAGAGAAATTCCACTAATAAAGAACACAAAAGCGAGGCGGAGTAAAAATCTGATACCTAACACTGAGCACAGAGGTCCAAAAATTAAAATTGAGATTGGGAATCCCCACAAACCTGCACCACCTATGTAACCTACCTGCTCGTTGGTTAGTAGAAATTGTTGTTTTAGTGGATTCATAATAGCACTTAATACCGCAAATGTCATTGCTGTAGCAATTAATGCTACGCAGCTTCCTACGAACAATTTGGTTGCTTTGTATTCTTGGGACATATCTCTCTCTCCTTCTAATTGTTTTTTTGGTAAATTTAATTTATTGGTATCATAATCCTGATTTGCAAGTTTATTATTTATAATTTATACATCGGTTGTCAAAATTATTTGAGCGTGAAGATGGGAAATGTAAGAGAAAAAACTAAAGTTAGTTTATTTAGATGGTTTTGGCTAATAGCGGGCTTATTGATGCTGGCAATAGGCTATGCAATATCGAGCCCTTATTTGGTCTTTTTTGTATATACATTTGTAATAGTTTGGGCGCTTTCCTATTCCTTTAATTACTTATGGGTTGCTTCCATTGTGTCCACTCGTAAAGTGGAACCGTCGGTGATTAGTGAGGGAGAAAATGTGGATGTTGTGGTATTTGTTAGGAATAGGTTTTGGTTATCAGTTCCCTGGGTATATGTAGAGGATTTTGTTCCACCAGGTGCTGAGATTATAGGTGAGAATAAAAAATTATTAGTATTGCGTGGTAACGAAATGAAATTACTTTCCTACAAACTTCGTTTTCCTCGCCGTGGATATTATAGGATAGGACCAATAATGTTAGAAACAGGTGATTTTTTTGGATTACAGAAGCATTTTGGGAGTGGAGAAAGTCAAGAATATGTTACTGTTTTGCCATCTGTAGTTTATATAAAGAGTTTTCAGGTATCTACGAGGCGTCCCCACGGTCCAGTGAGGGTTTCTAATAAAATTTATGAGGACCCCACTCGAATCTATGGTATAAGAGATTATGTTCCGGGTGACCCTATTAAGTCTATTCACTGGAAAGCAAGTGCGAAAGTGGGCAGTTTGCAAGTCAAGACGAATGAACCTGCTACTGTTTTGGGCGCTACCTTGATCCTTGATTTATTTGAAGATGATTACTATCCGCAGACGAGAGAAGAAAGAATAGAATTAGCAATAACCACTACCGCTTCAATCTCTTACTTACTTTATTTGTCCGGTGAACCAGTAGGACTTGTTACTAACGCTCAGGATGCGGGCGAATCTGCAAAATTCCGAAGGGAAAGAGAAAAAGCATTTGCACGGGAAGAACTGCTCGAAAAATTACTTTCTGAGGCTCACCCAGAGTTTATTTGCCCTTTAATTGTTCCTACTCGTCGTTCTCCCGCTCAGATTCAGAAGATTTTGGAGAACCTTGCTCGGGCTGAACCGTCGAAACTGCTTGATTTTGCTCAACTTCTTCAATACATATCGCCATATTTGCCCCGTGATAGTGCTTTAGTTTTAGTTGTGCCACAGATAACAGAAGAAGTTGCCACAGTAATAGAGAAATTAAAATTTAATGGATTTGTTATTACGGTGTTTTTAATTAAAGATGAGAAGGAATATCAAAAGGCAGTTATACGACTTGCTAAGTTTTCAATCAATGTTTTTCATATCACACATGAACAAGATTTATTTTATGTAGCACCTCAAAAAATAGGTGTGTAAGTATGCCAGCATTTAATGAAAATGAAATAAGACCCTTGGATAACTATGAGTTGGGAACTGAATCTAAGGTTGATGAAAAAGAAAATCTTGGCTGTGAGCCGACAGATTTCATTAGTTTAACTAAGGATTTCTCGAAAGTTTCGCAAATACAGATTCCGTGGACGCTTACAGATTATTTTTTAGTCGTATTGAATCCCTTTTTGATATTAGTAATGGTATGGTCGGTAGTATTTTTTCTTTTGGATGTACGATATGTCTACACCGAGGTTCATGACCCATATCTGCGAATAGTAGCATTCTTTTTTATCCTCGGTGTCGTAGCCTTAAATAGATTATTTGCAAGGGAGGGGGTTGAGAACGGGATTATTTACGGTACTGGCTTGGCTATAGCAATAGGACTGTATACGATAGCCTCTACAACATTATATGGAATGGGCTCTGTTGCAAAGAATTTTATGAATTCAAATCCTGGTGTGGCTACATTATTTAATTCAGGTGTGGTCATTTTTATATGGTGGCTTACAAATAGGATTACTTATGAGTGTTGTATAGATGAAAATCCGCAATCTGGAGAGATAGGAATTCTTACTGGAGTAAGTAGAACAGTTTCAAAAGAGGATAAAAAGAAACCTAAGAAGAGAAAAAGTGAAGGTTCAGATTACATTTTTTATGAGTTCGAACCTATTGACCCAACTGAACTTGGTTTAGAGAAAAAAGATTCAGTTAAGAAACTTGCTTTGGGCACTATGGGGTTTGGTGAAAGGCTATCATCTATTCCTGCAGGTATTTCAGTGATATTTTTTAGCATTCCAGTGATGATAATTTTTTCGTTGGGATTGAAGATACTGGTCAATGGCGGACAAATGATGATAAAGGGAGGATGGTTTTATACCGCTTTATTTACTTTTACTGCATTTATGCTACTGTGCAGTACTAGTCTCGGAGGATTGAGGGAATACTTTAAAAGCGGGAGGGTTCCTATCCCCTCTCAAGTTGGAATAACTTGGCTTGTTGGAGGATTTCTAATAATAACCTTCAGCATGATTCTATCAGCATACCTACCATTTCCGTCATTACCCCAGCCTATTCATGTGTCGGAACACGAGTATGACCCGTGGATGAGGGATAGTAAATTTCAATTGAGTCCTGTAGTGGCTACACCTATAGAAATATGGGAACAGCAAAAAATGCTGGAGAAAGTAGGTATTTTCTTTGTATGTATAATTGGTATAGTCTCATCTTGGATGATACTCAAGGTGCTGGGATATTTTGTAAAGTTATGGTGGACATCTACGATTTCTAAAGGTAATTTCATATTTATAAGGAAATTACTAACAACTTTATTTCCCAGTAAGGGTATTGCGGGAAGTAGGAAAGTTAGTTATAAAAAAGCAAAATCTATAAAGTTTGTGAATTCGCTTTCGGACCCTGTTCTCAGTAAAAGGTTTACACCAAATCAGCATATTGAGTATGCGTATCAGGCTTTGTGTGCCCTTGCAGATGATTTAGGAGTTCCCAAAAAGTACCACGAGACTCCATTAGAGTTTCTGGTCAATTTACCTACACCACTTGAAGCATTGAGAGAGGAAATTGAAGAACTGACAATTTTATATCAAACTGCCACTTATTCACCAGTTCAGTTAGATGATAAAACCCTCGACCGCTTGAGAAAATTTTGGATATCTTATACCTGGTTAAGAAATAGAGTCGTAAGATAATAACCACTATTATTAATAAAGTATGATTTTAAGAAATTACTCTTATTGCAAATGTTAGGATTATTGTGAATTGTTTTACAAATGGAGATATTAGGGGAGTTTTTGTCAATTCTTTTTCCCAATCATTTTCTTTAGTTTTTCTGCGGTTTCTAAGTCTCCATTTCTTATAGATAAGTCTATTGCGAGGTCAAATCTTTTTTCGAAAACTAATTGGTTTATCAAAAGCCTTATTAATTGGTTTTTTGTTTTATCGGGAATAGCACTTGTTCCATACTTATATATTAATTGAACTATTTTGTTGCATATTTGAGATTTCTTTTCGAGGGTAGAGTTAGGATTTTGTAGCACTTCTATCCAAATTTTAATTGCTTTATCTTTGTAGCCTGCTTCCCACCAGTAAAAACTCGCTTCTTCTTTATATCCATACTTTTCAAGCCATTTCCCCCCAGTTTTGTGTTTCCCAATACTTGCAAGGAGGTTAGCAGATTGTAAAGGCTCGCCTGCTTTTA
>CAZZMK010000256.1:0-3443 GCA_964655185.1 uncultured Nitrospirales bacterium
AAGCCTGACTTTACAATTGTATAAGGGGATGATTTATTTACAGTTTCGAGCACTTTTAGTGAAAGTGTGTAGGAACATTTAGGGTCTCTAACTTTTTTGCAAAGTCTTTCTACGGTCTCAATATTGTGGGAGAATACATCAGGTTGGGAATCTAAAACTTTTTTTATTGAGTCATTATTCCCCTCAAAATCAGAGACAAGCACTTCTATCTTCTTTTCTGGATATTTCCCTTTTATATATTTAACTATCTCTGAAATATGTGATGCTCCTCCATCTGGTAAGTCATCTCTGGTTACCATTGTTAATACAATATACTTAATCTGAAGAGTTTCTATAGTTTGCAAAATTTTTTCTTTCTCGAGCGGGTCAGGAGAAGAGGGTTTTCCTTTCTTCACGGCACAAAATCTACATTTTCTTGTACAAGTGTTACCTAATAATAGAAATGTGGCTATTTTTCTTGACCAACATTCAGCCCTATTGGGACACAGTGCACTTTTGCATACAGTTTCTATTTTAAGTGTAGATGTTAAAGTATTAATTTCAGTCGGTTGATTTATAATAGGAACCTTGAATTTAAGCCAACTTGGAAAGGTATTTTTTTCTTCTGTGTATTTCATATTAGGAGAGAGCAATAAGTTTTTTGACAAATATTATAACACTTTATGTAAAAGTGATTATTTGCTTTTAGTATGATATAATAAAGCAGGTTTACCTGAAGATAAAGGGTGATTTCTCATGGGCAGAGAAGATAATAAGGAATCTAAGGGATTCTTTGGAAAGTTATTTAAGAAAATAGATGAGTCTCTGGAAACAGGTAGGAGTAAAATTTCCGCAGAAGGTACATCAACACAGAGTAAGAATGCAGAGTCAACTTCTGTAGTGAGTTCTCCTTCAAAGAAACAAGAAGGTAGTACTTCTACCGTATATCTTTCTCGTGAGATAAGAACAGATAAACCTCAAAAGATAGGGGCTAATCTTATGGTTATACCTGATGGAGTAGAAATTGTTGGAAATATTACGGGCAAATGTGATGCTCAAATTTATGGAAAGATAAATGGAGATATAGTCATAGAGGGGAAACTTGAAATAGGTCCCTCTGCGAGTGTGAAGAGCAAAATAAGGGCAGTTTCTGCTTATATTCATGGAAATATTGAAGGGGAAATTGAATGTGATGAAGATGTAGAGATTGGCGAGAAAAGCAGGGTAACTGCAGATATTACTGCAGTGCAAAGAGTGATAATATCGGGGACAGTAAAAGGAAACATAAAGGCGGGTTCTCTTGTAAAATTGTTGAGCACTGCTAAAGTAGATGGTGATATAACGGTAGTGAAAAGTTTGAGTATTGATGAAAATGCAGTATTTAATGGTCGGTGTATTCGAGGGAAACCAGAAAATATTAAGTTAACTCCTATCGCAAATAGTACTCCAAAGTCATCAAGTCAAAATGTTTCTGCTCAACAGGTGAAGAAGTAGGTTTAAAGGGTAGATAAAATAAACTAACCGACTTTCATTTTCGTTAATATTACCAAAAGAATTAAGAGAAAGATTAAAATAATAGTATGTAAAAAGAGGAGTAAGAAAATGCCGATATTTTGGTTTCACCCTGCGGATTTGCTATTAATCCCTGCTATACTCATTGCAATTTGGGCACAGGCAAAGGTTAGAAACGCTTATGCAAAGTATTCCAGAGTTTTAGTCCGTTCCGGTATAACTGGATATGAAGTGGCAAGGTGGATTTTGGAAAGTAATAATATTTCGGATGTTGATATTGAACCTATTCCTGGTGAAATGACAGACCATTATGACCCAATTAGTAAGAAAGTTAGATTATCAGAAGGGGTTTTCTATGGGAGGAGTATAGCGTCAGTGGGTATTTCCGCTCACGAATTAGGGCATGTACTCCAACATGCTAATGGTTATGCGCCTATGCAAATTCGAAATTTGATTTATCCAGTGTCTGCTTTAGGCTCTAACTTGGCTTTCCCTTTAATATTGATTGGTATTTTTTTGTCGTATATGGGTTTTCAAGGATACTGGATATTTGTAAAGGCGGGGATTTATGCTTTTTCGTTAGCAGTAGCCTTTACAATTATAACATTGCCGGTAGAATTCAATGCGAGTAGAAGGGCCTTAAAAATCCTCAGTGATGGAAGGGTCTTATCGCAAGATGAATTAGAAGGAGTGAAAGAAGTTCTAACTGCTGCTGCGCTAACCTATGTGGCTTCTGCTGCGGTTGCGGTTCTGCAATTGTTAAGACTCCTAATAATCTTTAGGAATAGAGACTAACAATATTCAAAACAATTGTCGAGATAGGTTTTGCGCCAGAATATAAAGTTTATACAAGTTATATTTTTTATATTAGTATCACTATATTTATTTGCTGAGGAGAAGAAGGAGGGGGTTTTAGTTAAAGCAAAAGGTTTTGCTTCGGGTCCAAATTATGTTGTTAGACAAATTGCGATTGAAGATGCGATAAAAAATGGTTTTGAGCAATACCTCCTTTCTATAGTTCCTGAAAAGTATCAAAAATGTCTTCGTTCAATAGTTAATAAGTCATCCAAATATATAATTTCTTTCAGAATAGTAGATGAAATATCTACTCGTGATACTTGTTCCCTTGAAATAGAACTTGAGTTGGATGATGAATCTATTAACAGAGACGTATCTACCTTTCTAATTCCCTACCTTGAGGAATTGCCATCTATTCTGATTCTAAAAAATGGAGAAGTGGAAGATAACCTTAAAGTTCTTATTGATTCAAGTATCGAAGTATTAGTAAAAAAGTTGAGCGATTTAAAGTTCAATGTGAATACAGACGCTGAATTGCCTGAATCTTTAAAAAATTACTATAAGACTTCTGCCTTGGTAGATATGGAAAGCAAAAAGCGTTTTGTAATGGCGACAGATTTTGACATAGTAGTATTTCTAAACCTAAAATCAACTACTGAAAAAACTCATCCTTCGAGTGATTTTGTTGCTTGTAGAAGTTCTGTGGAGGTGGAAATTTTTAGGAGTAGTGATGGAAAACTATTAGAATCTTTCACCTCTACATCCGTAGTTAACAGTTACAAGTTGGAAGATGGTATAAGACAGTCGCTGGAGGATTCTTTAACAGTGTCTGTTCCCAGGTTGATTTCAAGTTCAGTTCTGGGATGCTTAAATAAATTTGATGACAAGTCATTAATTATAAAGATAGAAGGATTTGAAGACGGCACGGTTGTAGATATTATAACTGCTTATCTTGAGAAGATTACCTACGGCTGTAAGACTGAAGTGCTTTGTAATCTGCCAGGACTTTCCAAGATTAAACTCTATTACGATGGTCCTGTAGTTCATATAGTTGATTCACTTCAAAATTTTTCTGAATTAGAAGATATTGTGTATATAAAAAAAGTGGTTGATAGGAATGTACTAATAGTTCCTAGGGAAAACAAGTAATATGT